>PSRF01000352.1 GCA_003175865.1 Blastocatellia bacterium | reverse complement strand
GATCGGTGCCGCAAGCTCGCCCATGAAACATGAATATTCGGTGGTGAGATATCGTCGGAACTGTCTAACGACTGAGCGACAACACTTGGTTGTAACGACACCTCGCCCGCCTTTCGGTTAGTGACAGTTTCAGGTTTCTCTCTCGTCGTCTGCGTCAACTGGCCAACAAACCTGTACCCCCTCCGCGGCACTGTCTCGATGTATTGAGGACCGCCTGAACTTTCGCCTAAAGCCTTCCTTAAAAGCGAGACGTTCTGTGTCAGATTGCCTTCTTCTACGAACGTTGTCGGCCAAACGCGCTTCATCAAGTCTTCTTTACCGACAACCTGTCCGCCGTTCTCTACCAGTGTCACGAGAATGTCGAAGACTTTCGGGGTAAGTGGCACCAGGTCACCTTCCCGCAGCAGGACGCGCTCCGTCGTATTTAGACGAAACCTCCCGAACTCGTAAAAGTGATTTTCCTGTTCACCCATAAAAATGGCCTTGAGAAATATCTTTGAGGAATTCTTGAGTAGCCCCTGAGGACTTCCGGCGCCCAGTTCATCTAGGATGCCGTCCTTAGTGGAACACAAAATTAAATACGCAGTCTCGTAGACGACCGCGATTGTAATGCAAGGGTAGGGGTTGGGCAATGGTCACTAACCAGCGGATTTTTCGAGCAAACTCGACAAGCGGTGAGTCGATATTTGAGCCAACGATGTAGTTGTTACCTGAGTTCTGAAGGGTCTCTCCTATGACTACACAACAGAAGAAATGGCCTGAGGTTATCGAAACCTCACTCATTTACGCACTCAGTGTCGCCGTCGCGGTACTTGGATTTTTACTTATTTGGCTGATCTGCGTTCTCGCCGGATTCAGCCGTGCGTGAGAGACTTCGGAACCGATTTAACGCAACTCACCCCGATGAGCAACTCGCAGCATCCTCAGAGAAACCCGGGTTACGCAGATGTACTTTGCTTGCCACATTGAGTCGTCTGCGTAATCTGTGGATCGCCTTAGAACGGCTCATCTATTGAAGCACTCTGTTTAGTGAAAAATTTTGGACCGTCTGCAGTGATATACAAACAATCCTCGAGACGGATCCCAAACTCACCATAGATCACCACCGTCGGCTCGTCGCTGAAACACATTCCCGGTTGAATTGGTGTCTTGTTTCCTCGCACAAAGTTTGTCCACTCATGTCCGTCGAGACCGATCCCATGTCCGGTCCGATGTGGTAACCCAGGCACTTTGTAGTCCGGACCAAAGCCTGCATCGATAATCACTCTGCGTGCGGCTGCGTCGACAACTTCACAAGGAGAACCGATCTTCGCTGCAGCAAATGCGGCGTCTTGTGCCTTTTTTTCCAAATCCCAAATCTGTCGTTGACGATCAGTAGGTTTGCCAAACACAAATGTCCGCGTGATGTCTGATTGATAACCGTCGATACTGCAACCACCGTCCATCAACACCATGTCGCCCTCACGCAACTTCTGCGGTGTGCTGCTTCCGTGCGGAAAAGCAGTGTACTTTCCGAAGCTCACAAAAATTCCACCCCCGGCTGTACCCAGCGCCCGAAATGCCGCGGAACAGTTACCTGAGAACTCGTCTTGAGTCATTCCTTCACGCATGCTGTCGCGCGTTGCTTTGTACGCCACGACCGTAATGTCGTTTGCTCTCTGCATGAGCGCCAACTCAGTGGGTGACTTGAACATGCGGCAACCGGCCGTAACCGGATTTGCGATTACAAACTTTAGTGCAGGAGCCGCTTGTCGAATCCCGTCGTACAAGAAGAATCGCACGCGCTCTTCGATCCCAACGGTGCCGCTTCGCACACCACGATCGCGAAATATTTCTGCTACTCGTTGGTAAGGACTCTCGTCCTCTTCCCACGTGCGAATGTCAGTTCCAACTTTTATCAACTCTCGGGCTCGCTCTTCCTCAAACTTCGGACAGACCCAGGCGATGTCACCTTTGGCTGGAATCACCATGGCAAACATCCGTTCGCTTGTGCCCCAACGCATACCAGTGAAATAGAACATGCTGGATCCCGGTTCGAGATATACCGCATCGATCTGGTTCTCAGTCATTAGTCGACGCGCTTTCTCGATACGTGCCTTACGTTCGTCCAAGGAGATTGGGACGATGCCGTCGGTCATTCGTTTCAAGTTTCGGATCGGTTCCGGAAGGTTCGACTGGAGCACCGGTTGGGCATCAGCATGAAGAAGTGAACCACTGAACAGGGTCGCGCCAGCCGCAACAGCAGACAGGCGAAGAAAATCTCTTCTATCAGTGCACATGTTTTTGGGGTGTCCTTATGGTTAGGGATTGCGAGCGCTGCGAATGTACACGACAGGGGGTGACAGTTCAATGTTCTTGTGAACTCAAGGTACCAGAGTCCAACTCGAAAACTCTTCTCTTCTCTGTAACTCTCTGTGGTCTGTGTGTCTCTATGGTAGAGATATCACTGCGAAGATTCACCAAAGAGACACAGAAGCCACAGAGGAGCACAGAGAAGAAAAAGCGCTCCAGACTGACATCTAAACATTGATCGAAACGGTCAACGCAGGTAAATTGCAGTTGGGAAGGGTGGCTTGCCCCCGCTCCTGGATTCCATTCAATCTCGACTGAAAACTTTGCTGGGCGGGGGCAAGCCACCCTTCCCAACTGCAATTACCCGACGATTAACTCTTACTCACAAGTGAGACGAGAACTCAACCGAGCTTTTCACACAGCCCTGCTAATAACAGTTTCATTCAACGCAGTTGCCGCTCAACAAGCGCTGCGCTGGGGCGCCGATCCGTCAGGTGGTGCTCCTTACGTCTTTACCGATCCCGCACATCCTGACCAATACATCGGTTACGAAAAGGAGATGGTCGATCTACTCGCGGCTGCAATGGGTCGACATCCTGAGTTTGTACCAAGCGACTGGGAGACACTCGTATCTGCTCTTCAACGCAACTCTTTCGATGTGATCGTAAACGGACTCGAGCCAACCGGAGATCGTGCGCAGCAGATAATCTTCAGCAAGCCCTACTACATTTTTCAGTTGCAGTTGACCGTTCGAAAAGACGAGAACCGAATCCACAGTTTGTCAGACTGTTCCAAACATACGGTTGCCACACTGGGAAACACCGCGGCATCACGCATGCTGCAACAACAGAACATTCCCTTTCGCAGCTACGAGGATCCGCCCGGCGCTTATCGCGATCTGGAATTAAAACGGATCGATGCGGTGTTGATGGACGTCCCCGCAGAAGCGTTCTACGCGCGCAACAATCCTAAGCTAAAGCCCGCTGGTCCTCCTTTCTTTCGCGGACTCTATGTCATCGGTTTGCGCAAGGGCGACGACAAACTAAAAGCGGAAGTTGATGCCGCGATCGACAAGATCATAATTGATGGATCGCTTGAACAGATCCTGAAGAAGTGGGGTTTATGGAACGACGCACAGGTTGAGTTTCAAACGTCGATACGCCAGGGAGTAAAAGCAGAACTCGGACATATTGACATGACTACCGCGACCTTTAATTGGCGCGATGCTCTACTGCGCTTGACGCGTGCGGCAATAGTGACTGTGCTGATCGCGTTCGGTTCAATGTTGATAGCAGTTGTCCTTGGTCTTCCGCTCGCCGTTGGTCAATCAAATGGGCCAAAGATAGTGCGCAGTTTCTGTACTGTCTATGTCGAGTTCTTTCGCGGTACTCCTGTTCTCGTACAACTGTTGTTTCTCTACTTTGGTTTACCAGCTATTGGAATCGCGATGCCAGGATGGTTGACTGCGCTTGTCGGACTCGGATTGAACTACGCTGCATATGAATCGCAAGTTTATCGCGCAGCTCTTGAAGCAATACCTAAAGGACAATGGGAAGCCGCCTACTCGCTGGGCATGAATCCGGTGTTGGCGTTTCGCAGAATTATTTTGCCGCAGGCTTTCCGAATTGCGCTGCCTGCGATGACAAACGATTTCGTGTCCTTATTTAAGGACACTTCCGTGGCGTTCGCGATTTCTGTTTGGGAACTCGCAACCGCGTATCGAGAATTGGCAAACGCCTCGGGCCAATTCTTACTTCTCGGTGTTGCCGTATCCATCTTCTATCTTGCAATGAGCCTGCCGATGGCCCATCTCGCCAGGAGACTTGAGGACCGGTTGCGCAATCGCGTTCCTGAAACTGTTGACTTAGAGGAGGTGGCAGCATGATTCGTGTCACTGACCTGCGTAAACATTTCGGGCCCACTCAGATTCTGAAAGGGATCAGCTTCGAAGTTGCGCCTCAAACTGTTGTTGGCGTCATTGGTTCGTCAGGTAGTGGTAAGACAACCTTGCTGCGTTGCTTGAACGGACTTGAACGGATTAACAGCGGAACAGTTGAGTGCGGCAAAGTGCGCCTGGAAGCTAAGTTATCAAAAGCTGAGTACCGACATCGCGTTCGAGACCTAAGGCGCGAAGTCGGAACTGTGTTTCAGCATTTCTATTTGTTTCCACACCTGTCCGTACTGGCAAATATCACTGAGGCGCCAGTCCACGTCCTTCGTCGCGATCGTAAGTCGGCTGAGACTGAAGCTTATGAGCTACTCGAGTCGGTGGGTTTGAAAACGGCGGCGCAACGATATCCGGAATCGTTGTCAGGCGGCGAGCAACAGCGTGTGGCGATCGCTCGTGCACTGGCCATGCGTCCGGCTGTGCTGTTGTTTGATGAACCAACAAGCGCTCTCGATCCCAAACGAACAGTGAGCTTGCGTACAATGTTGCGCGGTTTTGTAACCCGCGGACATACTATGATCATCATTTCGCACTCAATAGGCTTCCTGAACGGGCTTGCTGATAAGTTGATCTACATGGATTCCGGCGAAATTGTTGAACAAGGTCCGGCAGAACAAATCTTGAATGATGCTAGCGACGCTCGCACACGCGACTTCGTTTCACAGGCAAGTTGAACGCGTGTTAAAGTGCCGTTGCATTGTGAAGGAGAATAACGAATGAGCGCAGACGAAAGAATGCCGGAGATTTCTTACGAAATTCGAGTAAAACCAGGTAGGACCGGCGAGGATCCAAACCAACCCGACTGGGAAGTTCTAGAACTCGAAGACGGAGAGATCAAAACAACCGCTGATATTTACGACAACCTCACCTTCGCGGAAGCAAATCAAATTGCCGGCATGTGGCAGCGGAAGAAGGACGAAGCGGAAGCTTAAAAACCAGTAGACTATTTGACCTGTTTTTCTTGATCTTCCAGGCTCCTGAGATACTCCTCAAACTCAGGTTCGTGTTGCAGTACATTCAGAATCCGCGTACCCAGAAAATATCCCTGACCTCGGTCATTCTGATTAAGTGGAGAACATCTAACCGCATTCACTTCAACTGTAACTGGTCCATTCGGTAAGTGAACTGATAATCGTAATCGGTTGTCGGTTTCACAGAATCGATCGTCAACGTGCAGCGAAGGGATAACGAGTCCGATACCGCACGCGCTAAGGTCAATCGTTTGACCACAGAAGACCAGCGGTTGAGAAGTTGATTCTGTTTCTGTATCGAGAATTGACAAGTTCGCCACTACTTCAGCAACGCAAGTGGCGGTGCGCCTTGGAGCGGCGCGGCGTTCGTTCAAGGAATAGGGTGTTGGCAAGTTTAGTTTTCAACCCGGGAACCAGGTGGTAACCGGTTTCTCCATTCTGTTCGTTCTACATCGGTAGTCGCCCTTCTACGGAGTGGGGGTAGTAACATGAAATTGACATTTTTGTACATCGAAAAACTGCGTTAATAAGCGGCAGGTAATCAGCGTTGTCAAAAAATTCCGGAGGCGTGGACCTTTTGCGGAGTGTAATGCGCGTATTAGTCTGAAGCGGCCATGTAACGGCCGCTTGCCTAACTTGGAGTCCACCGTCAACCGTAATTTTAAAGAGGAGTTACCTGATGAGTGAAGATGTTATTTCCAAGACAGACAAATCTCGCATAAGGCGCCTGGATCAAATTGATTCGGCCTTCCTCATGTTGTCCTTAGTCAATTCTCAACATACAGAAGAACTTCAGGCGTTCCCAAAAGAACTAATTTTGGCAATCTGCTGGGAGGAGAGCTTTTTCCAGAACATTCCCCAGGTCGGTGGCCCCGCGGTCGGATATGGGCAGTTGGAAGTATCGGGTCGCCAGATCGCCAATCAACATTTGACTGGCAACATCGGCGCGGGCGAAGGAGCATTCAATCAAACGGCAATACTAAATTCTCGTGAAGTTAGTATCCGAGCAATCAGTCACTGTCTTGCCGGATTATTCGATCGACTCGGGCGTAGTCAGGCTGCAGCCCTCGCCGGTTATGCAGGTGTCAAAGAAAGACCCGAGAACGCATTGATTATTCCCCGCTGGCTTGAGTGTGCGAGAGACCTTCAGGCGGTGCTGGATAGTGCAACGGCGTTCGATCCGAGTGCATTTGAAAACGCGTTGCGAAAGGCACGAGACTTTGAAACGTCTGGACCTGTCTACGATCACATACATAACAAGCTATGGCCGCTTGTTGATGTGCTGAGTGGGTTGGTTAACCAGGTCCAGATTGGATCGCAGGGTTCTCAGGTAACGATTGTGCAGGATTCAATGAATCGCTTCCAGAGTCTCGACTCAACGAATGGATTTGCTTCCCTGCCGTTATCGCTTGATGGTCAATTTGGACCGAAGACACAGGCGCGGGTTAAAGATTTTCAGTCAAAGAACAATCTCGACTCTGATGGAATTGTCGGTCCGCTAACTCGTGGTGCGATGTTGAACAAGGCACAGTTTCTGGCGGCGTAATGTTCATTTATAGGTTGTTGCGAAAAGTAAATGGAGGTTTCACTCCGTCAGGAGTCGAATCTTTTAACCGCTCTTGACCTACGCACTCCTCCGTTCGGAAAACTGGCAATATTACACAAGGCGCCATTCGTTTTGCCGCTCTTCCGAACGGAGCAAAGTATGGGCGGCGACACATCTATAAACATTTTACTCCTAAGGAATAAAACCTCTTCTGACTTTTCATTTGTTCTCTCCCACAGTTATTTCGGTAACTATTAACAGTCTTGTTATCCTGTCAAAAAGTTCAGAACACGGATTAAGGAGTATTGAAATGTCGGAAGCAGATCAATCGTTACGCGAGCACGTTATTTATCTACTTCGAGGTGGTGGAGCGCACATGGCCTTTGACGATTTTGTCAAAGACTTTCCTGCCGAGCTATGCGATCAGCAGATTCACAATCTGCCCTACACACCCTGGCAAGTTCTTGAGCACCTGCGTATCGCGCAGTGGGACATACTCGAGTTTTCACGAGACGCGAACCATGTATCGCCAGATTTCCCGACTGGTTATTGGCCACCACCTGACCAACTCGGTACGTCTACCGCATGGCAACACACGGTCGAGAGGTTTCGACATGATTTGAGCGAGATGGAATCGCTCGTCGCTGACAAGTCAACGGATCTTTTTGCAAAGATCCCGCATGGCGATGGTCAGACGATATTGCGTGAGGCATTGTTGACCGCCGATCACAACGCCTACCATCTCGGCGTGCTTTCAACGATGAGCAGGATCATCAAAGGGTAGAAACTCCTTGGAGTGCGACGGCCCGGCGTCGCTTTGTTATAGCGAAAGCCGGCAATAGTTCATAGTTGCCGATGTAACAAAGCGACGCCGGGCCGTCGCACTCCAAAGAGTCGTTCCTTACTGGACCAGCAATGGAAGCTGCGATGAGATTTGCAGATCCATCAGTGCGTAGAGACGCCGGTCGATTTGAAAAAACAGTGACGCCTTTCTCGGTGAAATAACCTTTTCGACGATCGGAATATACTTCTGGCGCGTCTGTGTAAGTTGGACCTGAATTTCAGCCCAACGCCTAATCATTTTATCCGCTTGTTCGTCGGTTAGTGTTTTCTGATTCGCCGCGTAGTTCTTAATCAGTCCATCGAACTCATCATTTAGTTTGCCCATTTCAAGAGCATATTGATCATAGACAGGCCAGAACTTCGTTGCTTCTACTTCGGTCAGAGTGAGGTTCAAAGCAATCAACTGCTTTTTCTCTGCGCGCAAGTTGCGTCGTAGCAGCGCCACATCTGTACTAGTTTCGACGCCGGCGGCGGTCTCTGTTTGTGCGAGCGCCGAACTCGGTAACACCACGAGTACAAAACCCAGAGCAAGACAGGAAAGTACTAGCCGTTTCATCATTATTCCCTCCTCCTTTGCAGACAATCAGAATTGAATGACTGAGGTTAACCGCGGGCTTGCTCAACAATAACTGTCAGAAATAACAGGTGCCTTACGTGGCTAAATTCGGTCCAAGCTTCATGAGAGCATCGATCTCGAATTATCACTCGGTGCGAAGTGGTTATAATGGAGTCCAGCCGACTAAATGTGGCAGAAGGAGGTCTATGGAGGGTTCATCTGCCAAAACCGCCGCAAAGATAACGAGCCTGGCACCTCAATTCCTCGTCGATGATTTGTCGCAAGCTGTCGCCTATTACCGCGATCGGTTAGGCTTTGCATCCGATTTCGTCTATGAGTCGTTTTATGCGAGCGTTAGCCGCGACGGCTTTTCGATTCATCTGAAATGCGCACCGAAAAACGTTGCGGAACGAACTCACCGCAAACAGAATGAACACCTCGACGCCTACATCGGAGTTCGGGATATCGAAGGTCTGTTCGATGAATTGAAGTCGAAGGGAGCCAATATCATTCGATCACTAGAAGAGCGTCCATGGGGCTGCAAGGACTTCTATGTTGAAGATCCCGAGGGCTATCTTCTCTGTTTCAGTGAACAAATGACGTGACACACTGGGCAGCGTGTCGAACTCGTTCTCGTTCTGATTCAATGAACATCGGGGACTGACTGACCGGCATGGAGAGACGAAACGGTGAGTGTTTAGAAGATGACTGATCGCAACAATGGTTCTAAAGAGCTAGCGGCCCTTAAACAAGCGCGAGCGGAATTCGAGTCTGCCGCTCACGAGCTGGTGGATGCGAACCGGAAGGGTCGTGCGATGGGCCAACGGTATACCGCCGAGATGGGAGTTGCTGCTGAACAGCTTTCAGTAATGCAGCAACGCCTAAAACA
>PSRF01000218.1 GCA_003175865.1 Blastocatellia bacterium | reverse complement strand
ACTCCGTGAAACTCCGCATCGTAAGCGTGGTAAATCAACTTGTCGCCGTCCTTATCTTGCAAGACTGCACAGTGACCAGGTCCATGCCAACGTCCTACTCCTTCGAGCAATAAAGTTCCTCCACCTTCCCGCATATCTCTGCCGTCTCGATCAACATAAGGGCCTGTTACTTTCTTCGAGCGACCCACCCTGATGTTGTAAGTGCTCTGCACGCCACGACAGCACAAGTCGAACGAGACGAAGAGATAATAAAAGTCAACGGTTCTAATAATGAACGGAGCTTCAATAGCCCCTGTCGACTTAGCGTCACGCGGTCGAGCAGCCAGCGAGTAAAGTGTCTGATCTTTGTCGTTGAGCTTTCCTGTCAATGAATCAATCTTTCTTAATTTAATTCCGCTCCAAAAACTACCAAACGACAACCAGGGTTCACCTGATTCATCGATCACAATGTTTGGATCGATCGCGTTCCAATCGTCAGATTGGTAGGAGCTAATGACTTTACCTTGGTCCATCCAGCGATATTGATCACTTGCTGGATCCAATGTCCTGTTTGTAGCTAGCCCAATGCTCGACCTGTTAGTGCCAAACGTAGAGATGGCGTAATAAAGATGATAGCTGTTTGCAAAATAAGAGATGTCGGGCGCCCACAATGCTCGCAAGCCCTGTACATCTTGAACCGCCCACTGAGGAAGCTGTGCGAAAACGTCGCCGCATAATCTCCAGTGAATCAAATCATCTGAACAACGGACACTAAGTCCCGCGCGTGTTGAAAATACGTAATAGGTGCGACCTTCCTTAATGATGGTCGGATCATGAACATTGCGAATGTCGCCTTGAAGCTCGACGATCGAAGACTGCGCGGTGCCGCCATGACTTATCAACAGCAGACTGCACACTGCGAGAAAGATTGTGCCTCGTTGGAACAAATCCCGTCGATAAAAGTTCATAACTTGCGAAGTACTCGACACAATTCCGAAAGACTTACGGCCCAATCTATCGCCACTTAATCGTCGCAACAATCTATCACGTAATACACGACGCAACGTTCGACTAACTAGTCTCCCAGCCCCCGATCAAAATTAGTTATCGAACTTCCTACGGATAACCGGATCTCTTATCGATGTAATCGTTAATTGTCGATTTGCCGTGGAAAATGCTTGACAGGATGTTCATTTCTAATGTAAATGAACACACGCAACGATCAAATCGGTGAGCTTCAGTCAAAAGATGAGTCCCAATCCCCCGTTTGCAACTGATTGAAGTCACTGTTAAGGGGTCATCCATTAGCGACCTCTTTAGCCTAAAACAAAGAACTTTTAGCTGATTCTACAGTCGTCGGATCAGTCATTACCCCGTTCCCATCTGGTAGCCAGGTTTCTCTCTCGCTAAGGCCGGCAAGGCTCTCAAGGAAGGTGCGCATGAGATCCCAAACTCAAACAATCGCTGCCGTCATTCTACTGGTACTCGGTCTCTGTTCAGTCGCCATCGCTCAGAGCGATCGAGGCACAATCATCGGAACTGTGACAGATCCAAATGGCGCTACTGTGGCGGGGGCGCAAATTACTGTCACTAATCTCGAGACGGGTGACGTACGTACTATCAAGAGTTCCGTCGATGGTACGTACACCGTACCAGAGTTGAAAGCGGCGCCCTACAAGGTGGTGGTTGAAGCGGCGGGGTTCAAGACGGCTACAATCGATCGCGTGCAGGTAGCGGTGCAAGTTACGCGGCGGACCGACGTGAAGCTTGAAGTAGGTGCAATCGGCGAAAGTGTTATCGTTTCCTCGGAAGCAATTCCAGTTTTACAGACTGATAGTCCCGTCCAGCAAACCAACGTCACAGAAAAGCAGGTACGCGAACTTCCTCTGCAAATCGGAGGTGAGACAGCAGGACGATCTCCATTGTCATTCATTTTTCTGGACAGTAGTGTTGCAACAGGAGGCGGAAGCACAGGAGATCAGAATCAGGCAGCGCGAGGTACCGGTACTCTCGGCTTTAACTTCAGGGTTAATGGCGGCCAGGGTCTCGGAACGGAAATCTTGATCGACGGCGCACCTACTCGACGCGCGGAGAACGGTACGTTCTTTACCGAAGTTGCGCCTGGTCCAAATGCTTTTCAGGAGTTCACAGTAAGCACTGCACAGTATTCAGCGGAGTTCGGTAACTCGTCTGGTGGAGTGGTCAACTTTACAATCAAATCTGGAGGTAACGATTTCCACGGAGAGGCTTACGAGTTTTATCGAACTAAAGGTCTGGATGCAAACATCGATCTAAACCGTCTCACTGGCATAGGAAAACCAACTGACCTCCAACACGATTTTGGTTTCAGTGTTGGTGGTCCCATCTATCTGCCGCACTTCGGTGAAGGTGGTCCAATTCTGAAGGGCTTCAAGAACCGCGCATTCTTTTTCTTCAACTACGGCGGCTATCGATTCACCCAGTCGGAAACGGTCAACGTCAGTGTCCCAACCTTGAAGATGCGTACGGGTGATTTTTCAGAACTGCTTACCGATCCGTATGTCACAGGCTTTTTTGGTGGGCCAGTACGGCTCTTTGACAACACCGTGCCGTGCTGCAACCGCCCATTGATTCCAGGTAATCGACTTGATCTCTATCGGAATGCTCTTAACCAGTCGATCTTGGATCCGGCGGGTTTGCAGATTGTGCAACTCTTTCCGTTGCCAACAGGGCCTGGTGTCTTCCACAACTACATCGCTAACAGCACCATTCCGCAGAAGACGAATTACTACGTGCAAAAGGTCGACCTGGTCTTGTCGTCTAAACAGCGTTTGGCGCTGAGTTCAACATACCGCGTACAAACAAAATTGCAGGGACCGTTTCCACGTTTTCCACGACCGTGGGTGAATCAGGGAACCTTCAATCAAATCTTCCACTCGCAATACTATCGTTTGCAGGACGACTACACGTTCAGTCCGACATTCTTGAATCACTTCAATGCCGGCTTCACGCGATCGTTCGTTCAGAACCGGAACTTGACCCGAGGCATTAGTCCAACGACCGTCGGCATTCCGGCGAACGCAACGCAGAATCTTGCTCTGCCATTGATTGGATTCCCGAACTATGGCGACCCTGTACTGTCTGCGGATCCGCGTGCATATCAAGTTGGCGGCTCAACGTTCTTCGACAATCAGGATGGCGACAATGCTGTGCAACTCGCAGATTTCGTCACCTATGTGCATGGCAGGCATTCGTTCAAGTTCGGCGCCGAAACACGCTGGCAACAGCTGAACGACTCTAACCACTTTGATCTCGGCGGCAACTTCAATTTCCAAAGCGTACAAACAGCTAATGGTGATTTCTCAGGTCGCGAAGGTTGGCCGATCGCAAGTTTGCTAACTGGTGCTCCCGAGTTTTCGTTTGCCACGGTCCAATCAATCGATCCCGGTTTTCGTTTCTTCGAACCGACATTCTTTTTCCAGGACGATATCAAGGTAACGCCGAAGTTGACGGTGAATGTGGGACTTCGTTACGACATTCCATACCCGCGCACAGAGCATCTCGATAAGTATCGCGGGTTTGATCGTCTTGTCGCTAATCCAGCAGCCGCGGGACGGCTCGGCGCTCTGGCCGGTCCACCGGGAACAGCGTATGGTCCAACTTCTCCTTATCGTGGACTCATGAAGCCTGATTACAGTGACTGGGGACCGCGAGTAGGGTTTGCCTATGCATGGAATAGCAAGACTGTCGTCCGCGGAGGATACGGACTCTACTACGCGCCAATGCTTTACAACGAGTTTGGGCGCGGTGGACAAGCTGGTTTCTCAGTTCAAGGTGGCGCGAATATTAATTTTGGTTTCGACGCGTTCATTCGATTAAGTTCTTACCCAACGTTGCCGAAACCTGACCCAACCAGTCAGTTCGTTACTACTCCCGCGCCTACTGACGTCGAAGGATTCGATCGGTTCTTCAAGAATGGTCGCACAGTGCAGTACAGCTTGAATATCGAGCGCGAGCTACCTGCCAAGTTTGTCGCTTCAGTTGGATGGGTGGGAAGCAAAGGGACGCGTCTGCGTTCCGCATTCTCGCCAGTCAACGCTGTTCCGTTTAATGCACTGAAACTTGGTGCGGCGTTTCTCGGCGAGAACCTGGCAGATGTTACGCCAGCCCAACGTGCATATGCGCAGAGCGTAGGAGTAACACTTCCCACTAACAACAACGTAGTGTTTCCGGGATTCCAGGGAACTGTTGCGCAGGCATTAAAGCCATTCCCGCAGTATGGTCGCATCACCGAACACATGGAGAGCCAGGGGCAGAGCTTCTACAACGCGCTTAAAGTAGATTTGAATCGGCGGTTTTCGCAGGGTATTCAGCTGGGCGCTTCCTATACATTCGCCAAACTGCTGACAGACGCGGCTGAGGATCTATTTGGGAACACTCCGATCAGTGGTGTGGTCCAAAATCCATATGATCGCAAATCGCTTCGTACGCCTTCTCCGAACATTGTTCCAAACTCGTTCGTTGTTAATTTCCTTGCGGAGTTACCGTTTGGAAAAGGAAAGCGATATTTCAACAGCAGTGGTCTCGAGGATCGAGTGTTTGGGGGTTGGCAAGTCTCCGGAGTACTTCGCTATCGGAATGGTCCAATGCTCGTTCCTTTCATAGCGGGTCAGGCGAGGGACTTCCTCGACCTGGTCGGGTTTGGCGGCAACCTCCGTCCGAATGTAACTGGTCAGGATTTTTATACGCACATTCCGGCAGGTGGAACGTCGTATCAATATCTGAATCCCGGCGCGTTTTCGACCCCGACCCCTTACCAGTATCAGAGCGGAACCGGTACGCCGCTATTCGGTGTCGGAGATATTGGAACACCGGCGTACGCAGCTTACTATGCTGATCCCAACCGCTTCTTCGGAAGCGCTGCACCAACCTATACTGATCTGCGTGGTCAGAATTTCTATACCGAAGATTTCAACATTTTGAAGAAGACCCGCATCACAGAAACAACCTGGTTTGAGGTTCGTGTCGATTTCTTCAACGCCT
Organism: Blastocatellia bacterium; assembly: GCA_003175865.1. Lineage (GTDB taxonomy): Bacteria > Acidobacteriota > Blastocatellia > Pyrinomonadales > Pyrinomonadaceae > PSRF01. Next base: position 4,154 of record PSRF01000218.1, on the reverse strand, counting down.
TCAATCGCGGACGATTTGTGTTGCCGGATGTTAACTTCGATTTTGCGGGCAACAGACAAATCGGTATTTCGACGCGGGCAGGTGACTTCAACCAACCTCGACACATTCAACTCGGAGGGCGATTTATCTTCTAGCTTGGATCTTTGGAGTGCGGCGGCCTGGCACCGCTTTGTTACAACGAACTCTCTCGTGAAGTTCAAGTTCGCACTATAACAAAGCGACGCCAGGCCGTCGCACTCCAAAAGTAGTCTCGCCTCATGACCTTGTCTTTACTCGATTGCTCGAAACCGATTTTTCGTACTGTTGTGGCGTGCGGTTTTTTGGCTGCTCTAGTTTTGGACGGGGGCTCATCGACCACATTTGCTCAAAATTCAGCGCAGGCAAACGCTGCCGCTCGAGCTAATGATGCACAAACGATCGATCAAGGCATTGCGGCGTTTGAACGCGGAGATGAAGCAGCTGCTAAAAACGCATTTCTACAAGTTCTAAACATCCATCCGAAAGATGTCACAGCGAATACTTATCTCGGGATCATTGCCGATCGTGCGGGTGACCTTGCGGAAGCCGAAACGTATTTTGCGACGGCGGCAGTCTCAGATCCAAATTCAGCTTCTGCGCACAACAACTATGGCGCAATTCTGCTCAAGCGTGGTCGATCTAAGGAGGCAACAAATCAGTTCGAAGCCTCATTGCATTTGAACAAAGACCAGCCGAACGCGCTGATCAACCTTGCGCAGTTGAGATTTACAAATGGTGATTTGCGTTCAGCTCGCGAACTATTCGAGAGGGCGTTCACTCTTGCTCCGGATGCTGAAATTGCACGTGCCCTCGTCGTCATTAGTTTGCGTCTTGACGATCGCGCAGCTGCGCAACGCTACTTTCCTGAATACTCAGCACGTTTGGCAAACGCGAATAGTCAAACGTCGAGTGCCGCTTCGCGTGCAGAACTAGGTACTGCACTACTTGAGTCCGGGCTTGCGAAAGAAGCGGTAGTAGAGTTGAGTGCGGCGCAAACCTCTGAACCGATGAACGCGGAAGTTGTAGTGCGATTGGCAAAGGCGTATATGGCTTTGAATGATCTTCCAGCCGCCGGAAGGACTCTCGAAGGTGCAGTTGCACGGAAGCTCGAAACAGCGACGATCTACGCGTTACTCGCATCGGTATACGAAAAGAGCGGCCATATCGAAAATGCAATTCCGGCAATGCGACTGGCGATTCAGTTCGATCCGCAAAACGAAACGTATCGGTTCACTTACGGAATGCTGTTGACCAGTGTGCTTGCGCCTGAAGCAGCAGTCATCCGGCTGAACGAAGCTCTGAAATTGTTCCCTCAGTCAGCGCGTCTGTGGCTTGCGCTTGGTATCGCACATTTCAAGGCTGGCAGAAATGACGAGGCAGCAAAGACGTTAAGTCACGCAATCGAGCTCGATTCAAAATTTGCGCCTGCCTACGCATATCTTGGGATGACGTATGTCGAGGTCGGTCGCTTTGATGAGGGAATCAAAGCTTACGAGAATGCTTTGCAAGCAAATGAAAAACTTGGTGTGGTGGACTATCTCATTGCAGACGCGCTGCAGCGACAAGCAACCGTGGAAAACTCACGCATTGAATCTCATCTCGCTCGCGCAGTGAAGCTTGAACCGTCGTTTGCTCCTGCGCGACTTGCGCTCGGGAAGTTGTACTTTCGAACAGAGCGTTTGACTGAAGCTCTCGCACAGTTCGAAGAAGTTATCAAGCTCGATCCAAATCTTCCCGAAACGTATTACCAGCTCGGACGTCTTTACACGAGACTCAAGCGATCTCAGGAAGCACAAGCAACTCTAGAGAAATTCAAGCAGCTGAGTGAATCACAAAAGGAGACGCAGCAAAAAGAGCGCAAGGAAATTGTCCGTCGACTGGCGGATGTGCGGTTTTGAAATGGACGTGAGCAAAAAAACCAGGGCTGCAGCGACCGGTAGCATCGTCAACTGACAGAAAATGAAACAAAGGATAGTAGCTGCCCATCGCTACCGTTCCGGGTTCCCTACAGGATGTCAAGATAAATGTCCGCATCGTTCCAGTTAAGCTTGGTTGTTGCCATTTTCTTCGTGGCAATCAGCTCGATCTTTGCTCAAAATTCGACAACACCACCACCTAAAACACAAACTTCCAAACAAACTCCCACACAAGCGGTTGTCGATGAATGGTCGGATGAGTTCGATGGTGATCGACTCGATGACTCAAAATGGGAGGTGTACACATTTGAAGGAGCTGGAAGCAGCAAGGTTGAAGTAAAAGACAACCAGTTAAAGATGCGAGGTGCGGGGCAGTCACGTTCCGGCATTCGAAGCAAACAAACATTCAACGCCGATCGGTTCTACGTCGAAGCTGCACTGGCAAAGGTCGGTGGTCAGTTACCACAACCAGGCGCTGATTCTTACCAACCAGGCTTCGCAATCTTGAGCGTCTTATTCGATGGGACTGCAACTAATCGACTCGAATGGATTCTGCGAAGCGACGGAACGTTTGAAGCGTGGGCAATGATCGACGGCAAGTCAGAGCGACTGGACAATCGAAAACTTGGAACCAAAGAAAAAACGCCTCATATGGGAATTGCACGACGTGGCGATCAGATTTTCTTCATGCTGAATCGTGAAGTCGGATTGCAGCAGAACATTCGTAACTTGCCGTCGAACTTCAAAGTTATGCTCTACGGATTTGGCTCTACGGAAAATAACTGGGATTCAATTTACGTACAGACACCGAAAAAATGAAACGCGCAGCTTGGCTGCAATCCTTGCGGAAAGCCTCGGGCTTTCCGTGCGGCTTTTCTTCGAAGTCAGGCTACGCCTGCAGGCGCAGCCTTCTTCAATTGATCCTGTCGCGGTAAGCCGATGGCTTACCGCAAGGAACGCGGCATAGCTGAGCTAAATCTTCAAAAAAGGATCTGCTTTCGGAGATGAAATCACAAACAACACTTGCAAGGCACCGTAGTTGGGTTGTGCTGTTATGGCTGATTATTTGCTGCTCAGCTCCTTCAGCGCAACCACAGAAGTGGTCGGCACAGAAAGCAAACGATTGGTACAAACAACAAGCATGGTTGGTCGGTAGCAACTACGTACCAGCTACTGCAATTAATGAACTGGAGATGTGGCAAGCGGAAACGTTTGATCCGCAACGAATCGATCTCGAACTAACCTGGGCCCAAAGCATCGGTATGAACACCATGCGTGTGTTCCTACATGACCTATTATGGAAAGATCCGGATGGGTTCAAAGGTCGACTCAATACATTTCTAACCATCGCAGCGAAGCACGACATCAGACCAATATTCGTACTATTCGATTCTGTTTGGGACCCCAGCCCACAACTCGGTAAGCAACGTGCACCTCAACCGGGCGTTCACAACTCCGGTTGGATGCAAAGCCCTGGGGCGAAAGCGCTGGCGGATAGTTCTGAATACCCGCGACTCGAAGCCTACGTGAAAGGTGTTGTGGGGGCATTCGCACATGATCGACGCGTTCTTGCCTGGGACATTTGGAATGAACCAGACAACACGAACGGCGGCAGTTACCACGAAGCAGAGCCGAAGAACAAAGTTGAGCTAATACTCGCATTGTTACCAAAAGCATTTGCATGGGCACGTGAAGCAGGGGCAGAACAACCTTTGACGAGTGGGGTGTGGAAAGGCGACTGGACCGAAGCCAAGCTCGGTGCGATGGAACGTTTGCAGCTCGATCAGTCGGACGTGATTTCGTTTCACAATTACGACGCTCCTACGGAGTTGGAGAAGAGGATTAGTTGGTTGGTGCGTTTTAATCGACCGTTGATTTGTACTGAATACATGGCGCGCGGCAATGGCAGTTTCTTCATTGGATCTCTGCCGGTATTCAAGAAGTACAACGTGGCGGCAATCAATTGGGGGTTGGTCCAAGGCAAAGCACAGACACACTTGCCGTGGGATTCATGGGAGCGGCCGTATGTCAATCGTGAACCAGCAATCTGGTTTCACGAGGTGTTCCGTACAGATGGAGCTCCATACATTCCGGAAGAGGTGGAGTACATCAAGAGGATGACCGGCAGAGGCAAAGCACGAGCGGCCGGCGCGAAATAAGTAGCTACTTGATGGTCCTGTTCCTGAGCCTGCGAAGCAGGCATAAAGCGTAAAGCCTGGG
>PSRF01000391.1 GCA_003175865.1 Blastocatellia bacterium | reverse complement strand
GATAATGCGTGAGCGCAAACACGAACTTTCCGCCTGGATGATTCACGAAGTCGCGAAAACCTGGCCTGAGGCTGACGGCGATACGGCTGAGGCCATCGACTTTTGTGAGTACTATGCGCGCGAGATGTTGCGATACTCCGGCGACCACGCCCTGGTCCATATCACGGGCGAAGAGAACAAAATGGATTACATCCCACTAGGTGTGGGAGCGGTGATTCCGCCCTGGAATTTTCCTTTGGCAATCCTCGCCGGCATGACCGTCGCTTCAGTGGTAACCGGCAATACAGTTGTGCTCAAGCCTTCATCAGATTCACCAACAATTTCTTTCAAGTTTTTCGAGATCCTCGAAGAAGCGGGCTTGCCGCCAGGAGTCGTTAATTTCATGACGGGGTCAGGTGCTGAAGTGGGAGACGTCATAGTCGATCACCCCAAGACTCGTTACGTTGCTTTCACAGGTTCGAAGGAAGTTGGTCTACGAATCAATGAACGGGCGGCGAAAGTCAGCGACGGTCAAGTTTGGATCAAGCGAGTTGTTGCTGAAATGGGCGGCAAGGACGCGATCATCGTGGCTGATGATGCAAACCTCGATGAGGCAGCGACCGGAGTCGTGCAGTCTGCGTTTGGATATCAAGGACAGAAATGCTCTGCCTGTTCGCGCGCGATCGTCGATGCGAAAGTCTATGACGAAATAATTGAAAAGATTGTCGCACGTACAGCGAACATCAAACTGGGAGACCCCACTGACTCGAGCGCAACGATGAGTGCCGTGATCAACGACAAGGCATTCCAGTCGATCAATGGTTACATCGAAAAGGGGAAGAGCGAAGGTGGTCGGGTGGTTGCGGGAGGCGGTTCTGATGGTGAACAAGGCTTCTTCATCGAACCAACCGTAATTGCTGATGTGAAACCGGGCGCAACAATCGAGCAGGAAGAAATTTTTGGTCCTGTCCTGGCGGTAATCAAGGCCGAAAACTACGATGATGCACTGAAGATAGCGAACGACACTCAGTTTGGATTGACTGGTGCGGTTTACAGTTCAGACGAAGCAAAACTCGATCGTGCTCGTAAAGAGTTTCACGTAGGTAATTTGTATTTGAATCGCAAGTGCACTGGTGCTTTGGTCGGTGTTCACCCGTTTGGTGGTTTCAATATGTCCGGGACTGACTCGAAGGCCGGTGGTCGTGATTACCTGTTGCTGTTCATGCAGGCAAAAGTTTCGTCTGAGAAGATGGGTGCAACAACCACGAAGCGAGCTGACGCTGGCGCCGCGATATAGAACAGTGGCCCGCGTGATGTTTTGGCAGGTGACAGGCTGACCTGTCACCTGTCTTTATTTGGAGTGCGCTGACTTTGTCAGCGCTTTCAAAGCGGGATCTTCGAATTCGTCCTCAGAGACAAAGCGCTGACGAGTCAGCGCACTCCAAAAATGAGATTAGTCTTCATGGGTACACCACAAGCGGCTGTTCCGACATTGCGCCGTTGTTTGGAAGACGGTCACGAGATAGCAGCAGTGTGGACACGGCCTGATCGTCCATCAGGTCGTGGAAACAAGGTATCGGTCTCACCTGTCAAAGAATTCGCGCTGGCACATGCTCTGACTGTTTATCAACCAGCTCGATTGAAGGATGATGAAGTAAAACAACTCTTCACGTCACATAACGCCGATCTCGCCGTTGTCGTTGCTTACGGACGAATTCTTTCTGAACACTATTTAAGAGCTCCACGCAGCGGTTGCATAAATGTTCATTTTTCCTTGCTGCCATTGTATCGAGGCGCAGCGCCGGTGAACTGGGCTATCGTCACTGGCGAAGCAGAAACCGGAGTGACGACAATGTTCATTGAACCTGAACTTGATTCAGGGCCAATTCTCCTGCAGAGCAAGACAGCAATTGGACCAAAGGAGACTGTGCCGGACTTGATGAACCGGCTTGCAGAGATGGGGGCGGACTTACTGTCTGAAACTCTTAAAAGACTTCGTCAACTCACGCCTCGCCCACAGCGTGATCGAGACGCCACTTTCGCTCCGATCCTGAGGAAGGAAGATGGCATCGTTGATTGGAAACTAAACGCTTTTGCTATTGAACGTTGTGTCAGGGGATTTCAACCGTGGCCGAACGCCCACACAAAGATTGCTGCGCGAACTTTGACGATCTGGAACGCGGAACCGTTACACCGCGAGACTTCTGTGCAGCCCGGAGAGGTCATCACTGCGCATGGTGATGATCTAATAGTGGCCTGTGGCAACAACACAGCTTTGCGACTCATAGATGTACAACCGGAAGCGAAACGACGAATGTCCGCACGTGACTTCCTCAACGGACAACATCTGAAAGCTGGCGATCGTTTTGGCTAAGCCTATGTCTGTTTCACCTGCTCGGTTAGCTGCCTTCAGTATCCTCCGCAAGGTTGAAGCCGGAGCCTTCTCATCGGTCTTACTAGCAGCGAAGGAATCCGAGCTACAGCCTCTGGATCGAGCCCTCAGTCATGAACTTGTTCTAGGCGTGCTGCGTTGGCAGTTGTATCTCGACAAAATCATCGAACATTTCACACGACGCAAAGTTAAATCTTTGGATTTACCAGTTCTGCTGATTTTGCGCCTGGGTGTTTACCAACTGCGCTTTCTTTCTCGCGTGCCTGCTTCCGCAGTCGTTAATGATGCAGTGAATCTGGTTGGCCTTGTTCGGCTGAGTTCGGCAAAGGCTTTTGTCAATGCTGTGCTTCGTCGGGCAACGCGCGAGCCGAACTACGATCCGGTCGCGGGTATCTCCACCGATGTTGAACGGCTGGCCATTCAGGCTTCACATCCGGAATGGTTGATCGAACGTTGGTCTCATGCGTTTGGACTGGAAATGGCTGAGGAATTTGCACGTGCGAATAACGAAACTCCACCCACGGCCATTCGTGTTGTCAGAAGACGTGACGATGAATCAGAGATTTTGGCCCGGATAGGCAATGCAGGCGGTGTTGTACAAGCTTCGCAATTGGCGACTGGCGCTTGGCGAGTAGCCGGTGCCGTGCCTCTGATTCGTGAGCTTGTGGCGTCCGGAAAGATTTACGTTCAAGATGAAGCGTCTCAATTGGTAGCGAATAGCGTTGAGGTGCAAAAAGGAGATCGCGTGCTTGACGTCTGTGCGGCTCCCGGCGGAAAGACAACTCAAATCGCTGATTGTGCTGATAACGGGGCTTTTGTGGGGGCGGCGGACTTATCGCTACCCCGTTTGACTATTGTCCGCGAGAGCGCGCGAAGACAACACCTGAACAGCGTACGTTTGGTTCAACTGGACGCTACTGGATCATTGCCGTTCGCTAGTAACTGCTTCGATCGAGTGCTTGTCGACGCACCGTGTTCAGGTACAGGGACATTGAGGCGGAATCCCGAGATTCGTTGGCGGATTACGCCTGAGGACATTCAAATCTTGTCTAATCGCCAGCGAGTGATTTTGGACAATGCCGCAAGGGTTCTGCGGAGTGGAGGTCGCCTTGTGTACTCGACGTGTTCAGTGGAGCCGGAAGAGAATGAACAGGTTGTGGAATCTTTTTTGAACAGGCATTCTGAGTTTCGTCGAGCACCGATCAGGTCGTTAAGTGACAGTCCTTCGGATGCTCTTCGCACCTGGCCTCATCGGGACGGAGCCGATGGATTCTTCATGGCAGCACTCGAGAAGGAATAAGTGAATATAAGTAAGAAGCAGGCGGATGCCTGTGGTCCCAGCAGCGCATCGCCTCTTCCTGGAGAATTCAGATTCATTAACTTGCTCGTGCCTAAACGCAGGTGCTAGACTGCGCGACTGGTACAACCTGCGAGTTTCCCCAACCGAGTTAAGACGTTATCAATCAAGTGAGTTTAGCCGCCGCAGCTTTATCGATTGTTAGGAAAATCACTGTAGTGATCGCAATCGCGGTCGCTTTTCTTTTTGGCGTTGGCACAACTGTTTACTTGTCACTTCGCAGTCCCGAAGTAACCGTTCCAGACGTAGTCGGCAAAGACCGCTTCGAGGCTGAAAAGATTTTAGCGGCGTCGGATCTGAACTTTCGCATTCGCTCAACGCGACCCAGCACCCAGGCAAATCCAGACGTGGTTCTATTTCAGTTACCTCGAGCCGGTGAAGTTGTGAAGGCCGGTCAGACAGTTGCAATGGACATCAGTCGCGTTGCTAAAGAAGGTGAGACTCCCGAAACTGTCAAACCAGTTGAAGAGCCTGCTGAGAACAAGAACGGCAACACAAACGAAAGCGAAAACAAACCGAAACGAAAACCGGCCAACAAGAACGAGAACGACAATTCGAACGAGAACGGAAACACTAACCGTCCGGCGAACAGGAATGCCAACGCCAATGGAAATGCTAACCGTCAGGTGAACACAAATAAGGCCAACTCGAATACTTCGGACAACGCCAATGTGACGCCGCGAGCTAATGTGAATCGCACCGACATTCATGAACCATCAACGCGTCCTAACAATCAAAATGACACCCGACGTCCTGCGACAACACCGGCACCAACGGCAGTGCCGAAGCCAACACCGCGATAGTTGTACAAATGCTTAACACAAGAACGATCGACATTGCCCCATCGATTCTCTCGGCTGACTTTTCTTGTTTAGGGACGGAAATCTGTGCAGTCGAACGTGGCGGCGCCGGAATCTTGCACGTCGATGTAATGGACGGTCATTTCGTTCCAAACATCACTGTCGGCTTACCGGTTGTGAAGTCTTTATCCGGTAAAACACGTCTTCCGATTGATGCGCATTTGATGATTTCGGAGCCGGGTAAGTACGCGGAACAGTTTGTTAAGGCTGGAGCGAAGATGGTTTCGGTTCACGTCGAGGCTGATGCCAACCTGCACCGCACCTTGATGTCGATCAAGAGTGCGGGCGCGTTGGCCGGCGTTGTGTTGAATCCTGCAACGCCTGTCGGCGCGCTTGATGAAACATTGCAATTTGTCGACTACGTGCTAGTGATGTCGGTCAATCCTGGTTTTGGCGGACAAAAATTCATTGCCGAATCAGTAAACAAGGTTAAGCGTTTGCGGAGCATGATCTTGGAACGACAACTGCCGGTCCGCATCGAGATTGATGGAGGCATTGACAAGTCGAATATTGAGACTGTTGTCGCGGCCGGAGCGGAAATAATTGTGGCTGGGGCGGCAATTTTT
>PSRF01000399.1 GCA_003175865.1 Blastocatellia bacterium | reverse complement strand
CATCTCGTCTTCGATATTTATGCGTTCAGAAGTTGTTTCCATCTATTGACCTTTCCAGTACAATCCGCCAGACCTCGTTGGTCGATCTAAGAGTGCAAGCTTGTAAGTAAATCTCAGTTCAATTGGCCCAGAGTTCAAGCTTTGACCTGTTGGGAAGGTAACAAGCTAGAAATTCAACTCTGAACACAGTTGTCGTTGAGAGGTAGTTCGACCGTCGGTGCTTTGGTTTTTTAGGCTTATTTTTAGGACGGCACATCAACATCACAGGACGTCGTAATTTTAGCTTTTTTTCTGCTGATTGGCAAACCCCTGGATTGGGCGGAAACCCAATAAAATCAATACCTTCAGGCCACTGAGTTAACTTGAGCGAAGACGAACCGTCTGCCCTCTCGTTTGCATCGTTTTTTCCGCCGAACAATGTCCTGAAAAACAATGAGCGAAGAACGAAATTGGAAGCGAATTCGAGAGCGGTTGGCACTCAACCTACCGGTCAGAGTTCAGTGCAGAGAAACGCCCGATTTCGAATGGATGGAAGTGACACGACTGACGAATGTCACGCCGTTTGGTGCAGGCTTCACGCTCAAACGCCCAACTGAAAAAGGCCGACTGTTATACATGACCATTCCGATGCCACGTCAGTTGCGAGTATTCGACCATGTCGAGAACCAATATCGAATTTGGGCGGTTGTTCGTTATGTGAAGAGGATCGATGGACCGGTCTCGGCGACCAACGTTTTTGATGTCGGTGTCGCGTTCATTGGCAGACGACCGCCAGCGAGTCACGAACGTGAGCCTTGGAAGAGATATGACATTTCGAACCAGCAGTTCCAAACTGCTGCAAATCCTGAGGACGTAGTCAAACCGATCCCTACCTCCGACGAACGACGGCACACGCGCCATAACATTCCCATAGATATGCTGCTGGAAGTGTTGGATGAACAAGGTACGATAAGTCAAACCGAATCGACCGTAACCGAAAACATCAGCAAAAAAGGCGCAACGCTTTTCACAACATTAAAGGTCGCGATAGGGCGTTTTCTGCGATTGACAAGTCAGCAATACAATCTCACTGTTCACGCGGCAGTTCGCGGGGCAAGCACCGGCATGGATGGCATTCCACGTCTGCACGTCGAGTTTATAGACGGTGAGTGGCCGTTGTAGAATCAGATATGCCCGCAGGACGAAGCATCAAAATCGAGCGCGAAGTTTTGCTTTTTGAACTCGAACGTCGCTGTGTTTTTCCAGACTGCAATGAGCGTGCATCTGTTAGTTTGACAAAGGTCGAAGCACTAAACTATCGCGGTTTTGAATGTGGTCGATGTGAGCGCTGGAACGAAGACGAGATAACAAAGAAAGACGCACCGTTTTGGTGGGAAGAGATCCGATCCGCAAAGCATTGAAAACGAAGACATCTTGAGGAACAACGGCACAAATCCTGCGCGAACCGATGGCGGACGCCCAACGAGCATGCCCGGCATGTTTCCGCAGTGGCTCCTCGACATGATTCGTCCTGTCGTTGGTGCCTCTAGTCGCGTCTTGTGGAGCATTGAATTCGTCGGTCTTGAAAACATTCCATCGCAGGGTGGCGTTATCGTTGCCGCCAACCATCAAACGTACTTCGATGCATTCTGGCTCTCAATTCCTATTAAACGTCCGACAAGATATCTAGCATGGAGTGAAGCGTTCAGTTGGCCCATTGTTGGCCGTGGATTGATCTGGTTGGGTGCGTGGCCGCTTGCAGTGGAAGGGAGCGACCTCGCAGCAATTCGCCGGTCACTTCAGTGGCTACGTGAAGGTGGGGCCGTAGTGATCTTTCCAGAAGGAGGTCGCAGCACTCCTAATGGAGCACTTGACAGATTCAAAGGTGGTGCGGTGCGACTGGCGCTTGAAGCAAAGGTGCCGATACTGCCGGTGACGATCCGAGGAGGCAATCAAATTTGGCCGAGAGGTTGGCGCTTGCCACATCACGGAAAAGTGAGTGTCATCTATCACCCACTCTATTACCCGCAACCCTCACCAAAAGAAGAAACCAGAGCCTGCGCGAGAAGAGAAACTGAGCAGCTTGCGAAAGTTATTGAGTCAGCGTTGTGAGTCATTGAGTACACTCATCATTGCCTGATGGACCAACCCGTTGCTTGTGAGAACCTGCTTTGTATAGATACTGAGTGGCTGATCGCTATAGTTGCTGACATGCCCACCTGCCTCTTCGATCAATAACACACCGGCGGCCATGTCCCACGGATTCAATCCGTCTTCCCAGAAACCGTCAAAGCGTCCGCATGCGACATAAGCGAGATCTATCGCGGCTGAACCGTCTCGTCTTACCGCCTGTGCCGACATGGTGAATTTGGCGAACTCGCGCGCGAAGTCATGTCGCTCGCGCACGTTGTATGGAAAACCTGTGCAGACCATCGCGCGACTGAGATCATCGACATCGGAGACGCGTATGGTTCGACCATTCAATGTGGCACCCTGCCCACGCTCTGCGGCAAACATTTCGTTACGCATTGGGTCGTAAACAACGCCGATCTCAATCGCACCTTTAAACTCCGCGGCAATAGAAACGCAAAAACACGGATAGCCATGCGCGTAGTTCGTAGTACCATCCAAAGGGTCGATGATCCACTTCCAGTCGCTTGACTGACCCAGGGTTACGGCATCGCCCGATTCTTCTGCAAGGATAGTGTGTTGCGGATAATGAGAGCGGATACGTTCTATGATCAATTGTTCGGCGGCGATGTCGGCTTCGGTGACGAGATCGATGTCGCCTTTCTTTGAGATTTGAGCAGCACCAAGTTTCTGGATAAGCAAGCTACCTGCATCGCGCGCTGTCTGAATGGCAAAATTAAGCAAAATTGGTCTACTCCCCTGGAGTGCGGCGGCCCCGGCACCGCTCTGTTAAAGAGACGACTGTGATGAGACTTCCGATATTTTCCGAGATAACAAAGCGGCGCCGGGCCGCCGCACTCCAAGGGATTAGGATCCAAGCATCGGGATCCTGATTCCTTTTTCCGTTGCAGTTTGCTCCGCTAGTTCATAACCAGCATCAACGTGACGAGCCACTCCAAGTCCGGGATCGTTTGTTAACACACGATTCAATCTCTTCGCTGCGCTGTCAGTTCCGTCCGCGACAGAAACTTGACCAGCGTGGAGTGAATAACCGATTCCAACACCACCACCGTGATGGAACGAAACCCAACTCGCGCCGCTTGCTGTGTTCAGTAATGCATTGAGAATTGGCCAGTCCGCAACTGCGTCAGTTCCGTCTTTCATTGCTTCAGTTTCACGGAATGGAGACGCGACGGAACCAGTGTCCAGGTGGTCGCGACCAATCGCAATCGGTGCCTGCAACTCGCCGAGTTTTACGAGATCGTTAATCGCCTCTCCCATTTCCGCCCGTTCACCGTAGCCAAGCCAACAGATTCGTGCTGGAAGACCCTGGAAGTGCACCTTGTCGCGCGCGAGACGCAGCCAACGATTCAGTGTGCGATCTTCCGGGAAGAGTTCGAGTGCAAGATCATCAGTTTTCCGAATGTCACGTTCGTCACCTGACAGAGCCACCCATCGAAATGGACCTTTACCTTCACAAAACAATGGACGGATGTACTCAGGAACGAATCCAAGGATTTCAAAGGCGTCTTTGCATCCAGCATCAAATGCCTGCTTGCGAATGTTGTTACCATAGTCGAATGCAACGGCTCCTGCTCTCTTTAATTCGAGCATTGCCTCGACGTGCGTAGCCATCGACGCTATTGACTGTTTCACGTATTCATTGGGTCGTGCTCGTCTCAATTCGTATGCTTGTTCCAGTGACATCGCGGCAGGCACGTAACCATTCAAAGGATCATGTGCACTAGTTTGGTCAGTAATGACGTCGATTCTGGTCCCACGCCGTACGAGCTCAGGTAAAACTTCCGCACAGTTACCAACGAGACCAACTGACAAAGATTTCTTTGCGATTCGTGCTTCCTCACAAATACCGAGTGCCGCATCGAGTGTCGACGCCATTTGATCGCAATAACCAGTACGCACACGTCGTTCGATACGGGTAGGATCGACATCGATACCGAGAAAGACTGCCCCATTCAAAGTTGCAGCGAGCGGTTGCGCGCCACCCATTCCGCCCATGCCACCTGAAACGACGAACTTGCCAGTCAGGTCACTGCCGAAATGTTTATCGGCAAGTGCAGCGAATGTTTCGAAAGTCCCTTGAACAATGCCTTGAGTCCCGATGTAGATCCAACTACCGGCGGTCATTTGACCGTACATCATCAATCCGCGTCGTTCGAGTTCATGAAAGTGATCCCAGTTGGCCCATGCGCCTACCAGATTCGAGTTCGCAATCAAAACGCGTGGGGCATAATCATGTGTTTGAAAAACTGCAACGGGTTTTCCGGACTGGACCAAAAGCGTTTCGTCGTTATTAAGCTGTCGCAACTCACGAATAATAGCGTGAAAACAGGCCCAGTTGCGTGCGGCTTTACCTGAACCACCGTAAACAACCAGTTCGTCCGGCCTTTCAGCGACGTCCGGATCGAGATTGTTCATGAGGCACCGGAGTGCGGCTTCCTGGTGCCAGCCTTTACAAGACAATGTCGCACCTCGCGGCGCGCGAATGATTTCGTTATTCATGATGTGATCAATCCTCTGCGTCCTCTGCGCGTTGGTTAAGACAACTCTGTCCACTAAAACCCAGAGGCCCAGGACACAGAGACACGCTAGAGAAGACCTCACCCGATCAGTTCTGCAAATGCATCACTTCGAATCGCATCGATAATGGCTTCAATGTCACCTGACATCGATCTGTCGTGCGTCACGTGCTCAACTCGCAAACGCACAATCTCGTACGCCCGTTTCACACCTCTCCCAGGCGACAACGGTTTTCGAAAGTCCAATGCCTGAGCTGCCGTCATCAACTCAATTGCGATAGTCATTTCCGCTACGTTGACGATGTCGCGTAGTTTTGTCGCTGCCGTCATCCCCATTGAGACATGGTCTTCTTTGCCGCCGTCAGTCGGAACATTATCGACACTTGCCGGATGGGCTAGCACTTTCGCTTCATTCAAGAGCGCAGCGGCAGTTACTTGCAGCATCATGAATCCTGATGAAATGCCTGCATGTTCTGTCAGGAAGGGCGGCAGTCCCTCATTAGCATCTGGATTCACAAGCCGATCGATACGTCGTTCAGTAATGCTTATCAAATCGGTCAAGGCGATCGCTGCGTAATCAAAAGCAAGGGCTAACGGTGCTCCATGAAAGTTACCCCCCGAAAGAACCTCGCCACTGTCAGAAAATACAAGCGGATTATCTGTCGCACTTCCACTTTCAATCTCGACAACATCACGAGCGTGCGCCAGTGCGGTCCTTATTGCGCCGTGAACTTGCGGCATGCAGCGCAGACTGTACGCGTCCTGAACTCGTGGATCGTTTTCAAGATGCGATTGACGAATCTCACTGTCGGCTAATAACTCACGTAGATGTTCGGCAACAGCGATCTGTCCCGCATGAGGACGAGCGACGTGAATGCGTTCATCGAATGCGACGGGTGTACCACGCAGTCCCTCGAGAGACATTGCACCAGCGACGTCGGCAAGTCGCGTCAAACGCTCAGCACGATAAAGTGCCAGGCCTCCGACAGCGGCCATCGCCTGTGTGCCATTGAGAAGTGCGAGACCTTCCTTGACCTCGAGTTGCAAGGGTGCAATTCCCGCTCGCTCGAGAGCAACAGCAGATGGAAGTCGCTCACCATCATAAAAAGCTTCGCCCTCACCAATCACCACCAGGGCGAGATGGGCTAGCGGCGCAAGATCACCACTAGCACCAACCGAACCCTTTTCAGGAACCACAGGGCTGACTCCTCGTTCCACCATCGCCAACAACGAGTCAATCAC
>PSRF01000168.1 GCA_003175865.1 Blastocatellia bacterium | reverse complement strand
ACTCCTACAAACGAACCTGCAATACCCAGCAGGATGGTGATGATAAAACCTCCTGGATCGTGTCCTGGCATGAGCAGTTTCGCAATGATGCCCACCAGCAGTCCGACCAGAATCAACGCTATTATCCCCATCGCCTTTGCCTTTCTCGAACATGAAAACCGATTTGATGACTAATGCCGGCGTTCGATCTGCACTAGTCGTGAAGGCAAGATCGGAAGGTTTGTTATGAGGGTGTCTTCAGGAATCTGTTTCCGTTGACTGACGCTCACACTTCCCGTTTGTGCCTGTTTGTTGAGTGCTCGCGCTTGTGCAAGTTTGGCTGCTGCCTCTTCTGCTTTGCGAAAGATGGAAAGGTAAACACCGCAGTATGGATCCTTTTCGAACATCGTCCCACTAAACGTATAAGTTCGAACCGGACATCCACCATGACAGATTGAAAGGTAATCACACCGAATACAATCTTTCGGAATTACGACCCCGGGACGTTCAACAAACCTTCTTCGAGCGCTACTCTCCAAAAGCATTTTTCCCAAACTGTCATTTTCATAAATGTTCCCGAAGAAGTACTCGGGATAACTTGTTACCCAACAATCACACTGCGCGACAAAGCCCCGCGCGTCGATAGAAATAAATTCGTCTGCACAGTTCGACTGCCAGATACATGGCAAACAACCTCCACCATCTGTGAATCTCTGCACCAGTTCATCGACTGGCCCAACTGAGACACCGCGGTTGTAGCCACGTTCGAGCCAGACATCTGTTAAGTCGACAAAGAACTGTCCCAACTGCTCAATGTCGAGTCCCAACGTCTTCTTAGTGTCGTTTTCTTCGCCTCCAGGAAACGGAGTGTTCACCTGGAAACTTTTCACTCCGATCTCATCTACAAAGTATGAATAAAACTCTTCCGCGCCAACATCGAGAGTTGATTGGTTCGGAACAGCAATAACGCCGATGTTGATTCCGGCGGACAGCGCCGACTGGACGTTGTATTTCCAGATCCTGGTGTAATCAGAAGCAGAGCCATTGAAGAGTTTGCGATGGACGTTAGGATAATCCATCGAAGTTCCAACTGCGTTTCCGAACATTTCCTGGATGAGGTTGTTCCAGCGCGCGTGATATCCGATGAGGTTCGACTGCAATCCATGTTCGACAACTTTGCCGCGAGTTACTGCTGCGTTTTGGATGAGATCATGAGCACCTTCAAACCACTCGAGAGGCATTGTCATGATCTCGCCTCCCTGCCAATGGATGGTCAGACCTCGAATCGACGACTCGTCCATGTAATCAAACACCTTCGACATCACCGTCGAAAGTTGGTCCAGGGACATCCGATCATCCGTCTTGTCTTCAAAACAGTACTCGCAATTTACGTTGCACTTGTTAGTCGGCAGCAAGATGATCGAAAAGTGGTTTCCCATCATGACTACGCTTGGACCTCCAATGCGTCATACGCTGCCAGGTCCTGACGTACTTCCTGCGTGGCTCTTTTTAACGTATGGAATATTCTCTTGATGCCATCACAACGATAGTTTCTGTCGGGCCACTTGAAATATCCGTTGCACCGATTGAAGAATTCACATTCGTGACATTCTCGTCGTTCGCTGATCAACTTCTGACTAAAACGTTCGGTGAAGTTTCCAATTTCACCCTCAATGCGCGCGCCAACGAACCGCTTTGAGATTGTTTCCTCTCCCTCATCAGTGATGTATCGCACTTGTTCCGGGTTCTCTTCGGCGATCTGCCAAAGCGAAACGGGTTCATCGCGATAAAACGAAAGTAGTGTTGTCTGAAAGAAGTCGATTGGCTGGCGGATATAAATGCGATGAAGATAGAGGTCTAGAACAAATTCAAGCTCATCAATCAAAGACTCGGCAGGTTGGAACAGTTCTAACTTGACGCAGAAATCCAATGAACTTGCCTGCTTTACTGCGTCGCTAAAACCCGCCACGACTGGAATCGCGATTCGTACAGGATGACTGTCAAGAAGATTCACAAATCGATAGAGCTGATGATACTGCTCAGGATCTTCCAGAAAAATTTCTAACGGGATGCCTTCGCCTGAACCCTCTAGAGCGGAGGTGTCTGATTCAACTGACAGCAATTGTGCAAAACGGATATCAGTTATATCGGCTCGCAAAAAACAGTTGGCGAGTTCGAAGGACGAAAAGGAGCGAACGATCAGATTATGTCCGCGGTATGTCTCGATCAGTTTCGCGGGGATGTTGTAAACGAGAGAAGTAGTCAACGCGAGATCCTCAGTAGTTATGACTGATGTAGACTGGTACGCAACATAGCAGGCGAGGACGCCTGCGGTCCCAGCATTACCAGCCTCGTCTGTTTACCCATGCGCCACCGCCGGCGCCAGCTCGATTCGCCCACGCACTACCATGATTGGCCCAGGCAGTGCCGCGGTTGTACCAACCACCACCGCCACCATTCACCCATGTCGTGGCACGATTCACCCAACCACCAGCGCCAGCGCCGTTGACCCATGACCCTCGACTGTTCACCCAACCTGACGCTGTCTCACCTGGCAAAAGAACAGATCCGGCAACAGCAACACCAATGACCGCACTCGACCATTTCCTCAAACCTGCAAGGAAATCACGGCGTGAAAGTAATCGTCTTTCTTCGATGTCGTCGATTTCTGCATTCTTCAGTTCGTCGTTCTTTTCCATTGCGTCCCCTACTTCGTCACCGGCGGTTGGAATGCATTCGACATGTGCAGCGAGACAAACTTCCATGCGCCTCCCTGCTTTGCGACAGTTGCAGACACATTCATCTTGTAATCTCGAGACTTGCTCTGCAGTGAATCCTTACAGTGACAAGTGGCCGCCAACCACGCCATGCTTCCGTCGTCTGCTGCGCCAGCAGTCTTAAATTCATTGCAATCGCAATTGAGCGTACCCGGATCGTAGTCCTTGAACATTTCCGTGTAGGCGCCTCTGATCTCCTGAGGCCCCACCCAACGCTCCTCGGGTCCCGTACCCAGGACAACTGTGTTTGGATCAGTTGAAAATGTCGCCATCACACCATCGAGGCTCTTTTCACTGAGCGCCTTGTCGTGCGCAGACAAAACTGCGCGAATTTCATCAGCGTTAACTTTAGGTGCGGCTGGTTTGGCGGACGTATTCGCATTTGCACTCGATGAACTATCGGTTGCTTCCCGGTTGGTTCCACCCGACTGACATGCATTGAGCATTAGTGGCAATGCAATCACGAGATAGAGAGTCATCGCTCGTTGCGTCACCTTCATGACTCTTCCTCCTTTGGCAATCAGCCTCCTTACATTTACAACTCAATTTGAAAATGGATGAGATTGCGTGGAATCGGGACAGGCATCGCCCTCATCCGTAGATATCGATTGGCGATTGGGATTCAGGTTAGAGATCTGTCTGTTTAGTCGTAATCGGGTGGAGTCTGTAATTCGTCGAGGGGATTTAAGGTACTACTTTGGAGTGCGACGGCCTGGCGTCGCTTTTGTTATAACGACAACATTAGTCACACGAGGGTCTTGAATTTTACAAAGCGGAGCCAGGCCACCGCACTCCAAAGAGATGACTCAATGAAACACAATTCCGAAACTGATCCGCAGATTGTCTTGGCGCGTGCTCGGCCAAATAATTGTCCGACCAGGAGTAATTCCAGGAATCTGCTGGTCGCCGCGGTGGATGATGTTCCAGTCAATCTGTCCGACTCGCGCGTCGATTCGGCTTGTAACTCTCAGATCAACACCTCCGCCAAACGCAAATGCCAGACTCGTTTCATTTACCGAAAAATCATTAACACCGAGCAAAATTGGTAACTGCGGACTATCAATGTCGATCTTCTGGTGTGCAAAGCCAATCAACGCATGGCCAAAGGGCTTGAACTTTGGACCTTCGTGCACATTGTTCTTCACTTGCACGCCGAAAAGAAAGTTCTGCAGCGTTCTATCCACGTTGCCGGCGCCGAGTGGTCGACTGAAGTTGTCTTCACGATGGTGAAATGAATAGTCGAACTTGGCACCCCAGTACTTGTTGAAGTTGTAATTGGCTGCGGCGTTAAAGCCCTGCATGAATTCTTTTCCACCAAGGATGTCGTTAACCGCCGCATTGTTTGTGTTACCGGCGGCGTTGTCGAAGTTCATCATCGAGTACCCACCGAAGACTTCAACTTTGTGGTAGTCGTCTTGAGCGTAGATAAGTGCGGGGGAAAACAGAACAGCAACTAATACTGTCAACAACTTCATGAACGGCTCTCCTTTTATTCGTGTGGCTACGAATCAAGTCGAGCCGGTTTCATCGTAGCTGGGGAGCACCAGCGACGAACGAGGTTGAACGCGCCACTAATTTTCGTCGAATATTACAGTGCTGGAGCGGACGTGAGAATCCGGTGTTTCCTGTATTCGTTGGGTGGGTTTTCATCTAGTGGGACCTTGATGCTGCGACATGTCGAAGACTACTTGATCAAACCACCAGAGCTTTTGAAAGAAATCGCGCGCTAACTCGGCGTCAGTTCCAAACTCTTTGACTATCTGACCAACTGACCGATTTCCATCTATTGCATCGAACA
Source organism: Blastocatellia bacterium (assembly GCA_003175865.1). Classification (GTDB taxonomy): domain Bacteria; phylum Acidobacteriota; class Blastocatellia; order Pyrinomonadales; family Pyrinomonadaceae; genus PSRF01. The sequence continues at coordinate 2,902 of PSRF01000168.1, read as the reverse complement.
TGCGCTTCTCTTGCAGATTGATTACGAGAATCAGATCATGAAACTGGTGAGTTTGATTCAACAAGACACCCGCGGCGCCCGGAGGCAATCGTTCTAACACGCACAGAGTATTAGGGAGGCGAATTGGCACGTAGTCTGTCCAATGGTCGTCTTCAAAAGGAATGGGAAGTCGTATGCTTGCTCGACCGACAATTGCGCTGTGACACGTCATCGTCCCGCGAAACAATTCCATTGCAGCAAACTGTTCGCTTCTAGAAAGACACGTCAATCTCTTACCGTGAGTGGTTGTTGAGATTGATCCACAATGAGGTAGGTAAGGTGCCTGCAAAGACCAACGCGCGAGTTTCAAATCATTACGATCGAGCAAGTCTAAAAACTCTGGGACCGCGTATGCCCGATCACGGGGATTCAACAACGCATCCGCCAGTGCATCGGGGTTTGCTGCATCTCTCGCGCCTCGCAATAGACTGGTCAGTGGATGGTGCGAGGAGAGCGTTTTCACCAACGTCATCAGATCAGAAAGTTCTTGCCTTGAAGTTCCGATACCAAGTCGCCGACAGTATTGCTGCATCATGTACACGCCCGTGCGACCGTAAGGCGCATAGACCATCAAATAGGCAACCCCATCAGGCTTCAGCACAGATCCCAACGCCTTCAGACCTTGATCCGGGTCAGACAAGTGATGCAACACACCGGTGCAGATGATCAGATCGAAGTGACGGTCCAGTGCGGTCACACGTTCGATCGGCAGTTCTCTCAACTCGAGATTTGTTAGTTTGTATTTTCGTTTAAGTTGTTCGGAGTGATCGAGACTTGTTTTACTGAAGTCGATACCCAACACTCGGGCATTCGGGCGACAGGCTGCGTACTTGGCGGCTTGCCACGTACCGCAGCCTGCAACCAGGATATCTAAGTTGGATCGATAAGGTTTGTCAGGCCAAAACAGATGGTAATCGGCGCGGTGTCGCTTTAAATCCTGCCATTCGTCGCGTGCACGATCGAGATTTTCAACCGGCGGGGGATACGGATGATCGGTGTAGAACTCGCACACCGGATCGTTGTTATTGGAGTGCGGTGCCTCGGCGCCGCTCTTGATTTGAGTTGAACTCTTCAGCAAGCGAATACCACCGGTGACGAGTCACCGCACTCCGACGTTAGGTTAATTAACCGCCTGCAGCTCCCTTGGCCAGTGCTTTCTGATTCTGAGTAGCTTTTTCGAGAGCCTGGTCAATGCTGAAACTGGCTGGCTTTTGTCTCGGTGGAAATTCCTTGAATGTCTCAAGAAATTCAGCAACAAGGGCCTGAGCCGGTACGAGCAGAAAGGCATGGTCGGCCTTCCACTTCGCATAGAACATGTCGGCGTCTTCAGTGGCTCGTTCGAAAGGATCGCTCCGCAAGTTATACAGATCGGGCACTCGCATGGGGACGAGGGGTTCCGACCACACCTTGAAACCTTTGGCACGCTGCTCCGTAAATGTGCACTTCCAGTTTCCAACTCGAATCGCCATGAGATCGCCATCATCACTCCAGTAAAGGAACCCTTTTCGTGGATTCTCTTTTACCTCGCCAATTAGGAATGGAAGCAAGTTGTAGCCGTCAATGTGAACTTTGAAAGTTTTGTTACCCGATTTGTAACCCTGCTTGAGTTTGTCGACGGCGTTGGGCTCGCCAGCAGCTGCCGCTAAAGTCGCTAGCATGTCTGTATGGGAGAAGAGGTCATTCGAGATTGTTCCCGGCTCGATCACACCCGGCCAACGAATCGCACATGGAACACGCCAGCCACCCTCATAGTTGGTGTCTTTTTCACCGCGGAAGGGAGTCGAGCCACCGTCGGGCCAACTCATCACCTCAGCGCCGTTGTCGGTCGAGTACATCACGATTGTGTTGTCGGCAATGCCAAGGTCGTCGAGCTTCTTCAGTAACTGCCCTACGTGACCATCGTGTTCGACCATGCCATCGGGATAGACTCCCAGTCCAGTGACACCTTCCGACTCCTTCTTGAGGTGGGTGAAGATGTGCATGCGCGTCGAGTTCCACCAAACGAAGAACGGTTTGTCGTCGGCGACAGCCTTATCAATGAACTTCAGACTCGCATCAAGAAACTCCTCATCAACTGTTTCCATTCGCTTGATTGTAAGCGGTCCGGTGTTCTCGATCTTCTGAGTGCCATCAGGATTGGCCCAGGTATGCAATACTCCACGTGGTCCAAATTTCTTCTTGAACTCAGGATCCTTCGGATAGTCCGGATTCTCTGGCTCCTGTTCAGCGTTTAAGTGATACAGATTTCCGAAGAACTCGTCGAACCCATGCGCAGTGGGAAGAAACTCATCGCGATCGCCTAGATGGTTCTTGCCGAACTGACCACATACGTAGCCGAGTGGCTTCAAGACATCGGCGATCGTTGGGTCTTCCGGGCGTAGACCAAGATCAGCACCTGGTAATCCCACCTTCGTCAGTCCAGTACGAATCGGCGATTGTCCTGTGATGAATGCCGCACGCCCTGCGGTACAACTCTGCTGTCCATACCAGTCGGTGAACAGACACCCTTCCTTCGCGACGCGATCGATATTTGGTGTGCGATAGCCCATTACGCCGAGGTTGTAAGCGCTAACGTTGTACCAACCGATGTCGTCGCCCCAGATGATCAGAATGTTTGGTTTGTCTGCCATAAACTCTCCTTCTTCACTTGAAATTTGATTGTTCCTCTAGCGCTCACATCAATTCAGGCTGGGGCTCGCCATCTTCTATGAGTGCACGTTCCTCCTGTGCGTTGAAACATTTGGAATACCACCGGCTTGTCCGGTGGAGTCTGATGCTCACTGCTACCGCTCGTGATTGTTAATTCGAGATGCCACTGGCTTGCCAGTGGAGTATCACGTTTGTCGCTTCATGCACCACGAAA
>PSRF01000415.1 GCA_003175865.1 Blastocatellia bacterium | reverse complement strand
ACTCCTACGCCGACTCCAACTCCTACGCCGACTCCAACTCCTACGCCGACTCCAACTCCTACGCCGACTCCAACGCCTACACCTACACCCAGTCCTGGAACAACGACAATTCAGTTTCTAAGCAGCTTAACGTCGGTTGACGAAGGGAGTGTTGATGCAGTGATTACAGTGACCAGAAGCGGGGACATCACTGGAATGTCAACCGTTGACTACCACACCTCTGACACAGACAACTTCACAGTTGGTTGTGCAGACACCGTAAACAATCTCGGTAGCGCTTTTGGTCGGTGCGACTTCGCCGTGTCGTTCGACACGCTTACTTTTCTCCCGGGTGAATCGTCAAAGACCTTTATCGTTCCCATCATTGATGACTCGTTCGCGGAAGGCACTGAATCCTTCTCGGTCGTATTGAGTAATCCAATTGGCGCCACACTCGGTACCCCATCGACAGCCACCGTGAGTATTATCGACAACGACACGGTGACTGGTCCAAATCCAATCTTCACCAGTGCATTCTTTGTGCGACAGCACTATCTCGACTTCCTGTCACGTGAGCCAGACACGGCGGGCTTTAATGCCTGGGTTGGCGTGCTCAACAACTGTTCCGATGTGAACAACAATCCAGCGTGTGATCGAATTCTCGTGTCCTCATCGTTCTTCGGATCGCAGGAGTTTCAGTTGAAGGGTTACTTCGTCTATCGTTTCTACAAACTCGCCTTCAATCGTCTGCCGACCTATCCGGAGATCGTCACCGACATGCGTGCTGTAACGGGTCAGACAGCTAATGAAGTGTTTCAGAAGAAAGCGGCGTTTGTGAATGCGTTTGTGCAGCGAGCGGAGTTTGCGAATCAGTACAACGGTCTGACAAACGCACAGTACGTTTCGACGTTGATGGGTCGTTACAGCATGACGCAGATCACTACTCCTGATCCTGCATCTCCCGATGGTCCGAACAAAGTAACGCTCACGACTGCCGATCTGACAAATCAGTTAATCGCAGGGACATTAACGCGTGCGCAAGTGCTCAGGGCGATCGCAGATTCAGATGAGGTATTCAATCTGGAGTTCAATCAGGCGTTTGTGGCGATGCAGTACTTTGGATATTTGCGGCGTGCGCCGGAGCCAGCCGGTTACAACGCATGGCTCACGTACTTGAACACTCACCCGACGGACTTCCGCACAATGGTGAACGGCTTCATGAACTCAGCCGAGTATCGATTGAGATTCGGACCCTGATTTTGAAGTCAACTCCTGTCAGCGGCGCTGACATCTCTGTTGACAACTTTCAGGTCTGATGAAATGCGTGGTCGATGGGCCGCATGCACTTGTGTTCTCAGGCTGACCCCGACTAATCTATCGCCATAATCCAGCAAGAGGCTCGCATCGTGCTGAGCCGTTGAACCTCTCTCCCAACACGTTTGACTTCGAATCCGCGGATACCAACTCCGCTCCGAAAACTCTCCCTGCTGCTAGCGCGCTTCTGCCGTTGGCACTTCTGAAAGCAAGCTTCATGTTCCGAGCACCTGCTCTAGGCACGAAGTATCTGCGATGGGAGCAAAGCAATGAGAGTATTCTGTCCAGTGCACCAAGTGGCGTTCTTAAGTCCTCGACGCAGTCCCATAAGATGCGAGAACAAAGGCCACGTATTAGGAGAGCTGCATCTCGAAGAAAGAAGCGATCAGACTCCTGAAATCCAGTGGCAATATTGCTGCAACTGCGAACACTTTTGCCCGATTGTAGAAAGTGACAATCAGTTGCAACGATGTCCCGTTTGCAACCGCGACGTTTCCACACTGTACCTTTGCGACCGTTGCTTTACGTTTAGCTTCGAGTCCAACACCCCAATTCAGACAAAGAACTTCACATTCACAACTGATGGTGCGCCACAACCATCCTGTCCAGGCTGTCTGCAGGAGACCACTGCCACTTTGCATGAACATGATTGTGATCAGCTTGGCAAGCAATTCATAACGGCTCTTAATTCTTGTCCGATTTGTCTTGCACGTTTGGATGTTGGTCCTGTTTTTCCCTCGTCAGTCGCTGACTACGTGAAAAGAATAAAAGCAGCGAACAAGCTAACCGTGACTTTCGACTACGAAAGCGGAGTGTTCACTGATGTTGATGACGGAGAGTTTCTATTGATAAGGAAAACTCTCGATGGAGGCGGTTCGATCGTGTTACCAAGAGCAGCCCGATTCGAATCAAGAAAGGATTTCTACGAACTATATCAGGACTATTATCACTGCAATAACTTCAACGCTGGCGACGTGCAGGTGATTGAACCTTGTCGCGTAGAACCTTTACTTGACGGTTGGAAATTACAATCGATGGGCACTCTTGAGGTTGTCAACGACCAGCCGAGACCTAAGAAGCAGGAGAACGCGCACATTGAAAGAAACATTGTCGTACAAGAACAACGCCGAGGATATATGCCCGTGGAAAAACAGGAGACACCGACAAGGACTTGTAGTGATTGTGGTGCGCTCGTGGAGACGAGATACGCTTTCTGTTGGAAGTGCGGTAACCCGATGACCTCGCACTCCAGAAACGCGACGAGAGCCATTGAAACAATAGGTCCGTCGCGTGAAATTGTTTTCGATTACGAAGACGCAACCGTAGAACACAAAGTGAGCCGTAGTCAGCCCCTATTTTCGTCGCTCGCGCCAGAGCTTAGAGAAGCGTCACGTTCCGGCATGCTAAGAATGATCGGCATTGGCATTGTTGTTGCTGCGTTTCTATTGATACCGCTAGGACTGTTAGTGTTGATACGTTCGGCTTCGAATTCGACTCCAGCCACTGTCCCTCAAAACGCAACCTCCCAATCGCGAACAGAAGGGGTTGCCCCAGGTACCAAAGAAAAGGCGAATGGCACAGGAGACTCAATTCCCCAGGTAAGTCAGCTTCCGCGCGACGAAGAAGATGAGCTGCGGCGGCTTCGCGCAGAGAGACTAAATATCGCAGCTTCTGATCGGCCACGGCTGATTCAATCAATATTAGGATTAGAAAAACGCTATCCCAATGATTACCGATTTCCATACGAGCGCGCCAAGCTAGCGATTAATCAGCAAGATAAGATGTCGCATGAGGAAGCATTCAGCGCACTGTCACTGGCCGCAGAAAAGGCCATCAAGAGCGAAAGAGCAGAGGAAATGTTAGATGGCTTGGAAACTGATAAGACGACAGACTTCCATAAGCTGTCGCATGGACACCGCGAGTGGACTCAAATCGTTGATGCGTTGAAAGGCAACGACGTAACGCTGCTCGCAAGGAACTCGCAGTTTTAATCTGCCTCAGTATTCCTCGACCCTTAACAGTTGTTCCTGAAAAGAGACAAATCTTTTAGTGATGGACCTGTAGCGACTTTTCCTATCAATCATAAGGGATGTTATAGTTCGTAAATCCCCATAGCCGAGATCTTATGACTCTGTCAATCCACGACCATCCCCGAGGATGGCGACTACTGAGTGGTCTTCTCTTATTCGCATTGTTCAGTAGTGCGAGTTCCTGGGTTTTCTGTCCTCACCTGAATGGCAGTTCTCACGATTGTTTCATGAGAGATTCAGTTCCACATTCTCAGAACTCTCTTAATACACCCATCAATCACGTGCATCACCCGGACATGCAAATGTTCGAAAGTGAAGACATGCCCATAGGCACGGCAGATATGGCGATGGGCTCGAATGCAGGTTCGCACTTAGATCCGCACGCTTTACTAAATACCGAGTTTATAAGCAGCGGGCGGTCCGGAGATATGATCGATGAATTCGTCACGCAGCAGATTCAGCCTTGCTTTCACTGCATGATGCACTCGCACCAGAACTCCACGTTGCAGACTTTTGCGGTCAACACCACCTCATATGACAGTACAGTAGCCGATTCGGCTGTTATAATTGTAACCTCACTTCCAGCCGCTTTGTCGTTTGTCGAAGTGCACGACCACGGGCCACCGGCCTCAAGCATCCCTCGTTACGTCCTCGTCGCGGCCTTCCGGATTTAGTTCCTCCTTTATCACACAGCACATAACTGTGCAGGCATCGGTCTGCCTGTTGCGCTTAGACGTGAGCCTGAGTACCACCTTATTTGATCAAGAGGGGGAAACATGCACTTCAAGGGGATTTCACTACTGCTAATAATCATCATTGCGGCCGGAGGTTTCGTCGTCTCAGCCCAACAAGATATGCAAAAGATGTCGGGTATGAAGATGAGTAACACTAGAACGCAAAAGAAGAAAACGACTAGACGGAAACCGAAAGCTAAACGGAAGCGCAACGCCAAGTCTGGTAAGCATAAACAGACTCGGCCAAAGCAGACGGCGCGGACAAAGCAGGCAACAACAAAGCACTCCGTGGGGAATATGCCTGGAATGAATATGTCCGGAATGAACTTACCCAAGAGTCAAGCGTCACCAGCTTCTCAGCCATCTCAACAAATGAACATGCCGGGAATGAAAATGCAGCAGCCCAGTCCCTCGCCAACTGCCTCACCAGACAAAACTCAGATGAACATGCCCGGTATGCAGATGCCGAATACATCTCCGACTCCGCAAGCTTCTCCTCAACAGAAGATGGAGATGAGCATGCCAATGCCAGCTGCATCTCCAGGGGCATCTCCTCAGAAGATGGACATGAATATGCCGATGCCATCGGCTAGCCCTTCCACCAGCCCACTGGGACAAATGGCCGGCATGGAAAACATGCAGGGAGTCGGATCGATGAATATGGGTCCATTGATGGTCATGATGGACAATGACATGGGCATACGAGTTGGTTCAAGCGACTCGAATGTCATGTCAATGGGTGCGATGGGATCGGGCACGTCATGGGAGCCTTCATCGGGGCCAATGCACATGCACTACTGGAACAAGAACAATTGGCTACTGATGTTTCATTACAACCTGATAGCTGGTGTAAATCATCAGGGTGGACCACGAGGAGTAACAAAATTTGATTCGGAAAACTGGTTTATGTTGATGGCCTATCACAAGCTGGGCAAAGGCACGCTGCAGCTGCGAGGCATGTTCAGTGCTGAACCATTCACATTTCCTCCGGGAGGGTCGCCACTACTTTTCCAAACCGGCGAAACTTACAAGGGGAGGCCTCTAATTGACCATCAACATCCACACGATCTCTTCATGGAGCTCTCCGCGCAATACACGGTACCTGTTGGCGAACGCGGTACCTGGTTCACGTACTTCGGATATCCAGGAGAGCCTGCACTTGGACCAGTGGCTTTCATGCATCGAATGTCAGCTTCGGAAAATCCATCCGCAACGTTAGCTCATCACCTGCAAGACTCAACACACATCAGCTTTGGCGTATTCACCACCGGCTTGACTTATCGATGGTTCAAACTGGAGGGATCGATCTTCAACGGACGTGAGCCCGACGAGAATCGTTATGACTTTGACGCCCACAAATGGAACTCGCGATCTGCACGCCTCTGGTTCATGCCGAATAAGAACTGGACATTTCAGATTAGCCATGGCTTCTTACGAAGCCCGGAAGCCCAGGAGCCCGACGCGGATATTCGGCGCAGCACAGCTTCAGTTCAGTACAACCGGCCATTCAATCGAGGCAACTGGGCAACAGCTTTTGTGTGGGGCCGCAATCACGTACGTGAGCATGGGGAGATTATTAATTTGAATTCCTACACGGCGGAATCGACAGTCAATTTTCTCGATAAGAACTATGTCTACACCCGTCTTGAATTGGTTGACAAAGATGATTTGCTTACGCCTGCGGACAAGTTACGGTTAGGTATTACGCAGGATCATCCGTCGTTTCGAATTGGTGCTTATACGTTTGGCGGAGTCCGTGATGTGTGGACATCAGACAAGTTCCAGTTCGGGATCGGAAGCGATCTGACGTTCTATTCGAAGCCGGCAACCCTTGACTTGATCTACGGCAACAATCCCGTGTCATGGAAACTGTTCTTCCGCATTCGTCCCGCCAAGATGGACATGAATATGCATGGGATGCATGGAAACATGAACACAACTACGGGCGCCCCAATGAAACACTGATTGTTACGAAAGGACTTCGAGATCTATTCCGAGTGTCTGTCATTGAACATTGTTTCCCAGAAGGATTTCGAACAGGAAACAGTTCGACGCTTTTATGCGTAATTGATAGCTAATGCCTGACGCGAAAAGGAAAATACGCTGGTCGTCTGCCTGGGCCGATGCGCGGAACCTCGTATGGGCGCATCGCCGCAGGCTGATATTGGGCGCTGCCCTCATGATCTTCAATCAAGCGATGGGTCTGGTGTTGCCCGCTTCGACCAAGTATTTGATCGACGTAGTAATCGGGAAAGGCCGCACCGACTTGCTCTGGAAGATTGCGCTGGCAGCCGGCGGCGCGACAATCGTTCAAGCCTTAACGTCTTTTAGCCTGTCACAAGTATTGGGTGTGGCAGCCCAGCGTGCGATCACGGAGATGCGCAAAAAGGTACAGGCGCAGATCTCCCGGTTGCCGATTAATTATTTCGATTCCACTCAAACCGGCAAACTGATTTCGCGGATCATGAATGATGCCGAGGGCATCCGTAACCTGGTCGGTACCGGACTAGTGCAACTCGCCGGCAGCTTCATCACGGCCGTAGTCGCGCTGGCAATTTTGTTTTGGCTTAACTGGCGTCTGACTTCGATCACGATTCTCGTGCTCGGAACATTTGGAGGCGCGCTTGCCTATGCCTTCACACGCTTGCGTCCACTATTCCGCGAACGGGGCGAGATTACGGCAGCGCTGACGGGCCGCCTCGCCGAATCCTTGGGAGGTATACGCATAGTCAAAGCGTACACAGCGGAGAAACGCGAGGCGCTGACCTTCGCGCGTGGAGCTCACAAGCTTTTTCGCAACATCGCCAAGTCGATGACAGGAGTATCGGCCACGTCAGCCTTTTCATCCCTGGTAATCGGCGCCGTAGGTGTCGTGATTATTCTAGTCGGCGGCCATTCCGTTGCGAACCGGCAAATGACCGTTGGCGATCTCTTCATGTATGTAATGTTCACCGGAATGTTGGCGATGCCGCTGATTCAATTCGCGGCGATTGGCACACAGATCACCGAAGCCTTCGCCGGACTGGATCGCATTCGCGAAGTGATGAACATGAAGACAGAGGACGAAGAAGATGCTGTTCGCGCGCCTTTGCCTGGAGTTCAAGGGGAAGTGGAGTTTGCGAACGTATCTTTCGAGTACAACTCTGGAACGCCTGTGCTGAAAGACATTTCTTTCACGGCTGCGGCCGGCTCGACCACAGCGCTGGTTGGTTCCAGCGGTTCCGGCAAGAGCACCCTAATCAGTCTCGCAATGAATTTCAATCAACCACTTTCAGGGACGATCAGAATTGACGGCAAAGACCTGCAGACGTTACGGCTGCGCGAGTTTCGTTCTTACCTCGGCGTCGTGATGCAGGATAACTTCCTGTTCGATGGAACAATTGCCGAAAACATTGCCTTTTCCAATCCTCATGCAACGGTCGACGAGATTAAGGAAGTAAGCCGCATCGCTCATTGTCAAGAGTTCATTGAACAATTCGAGCAGAAGTATGACACGATTGTGGGCGAGCGCGGAGTAAAGCTATCCGGTGGTCAGCGTCAACGGATAGCGATCGCGCGGGCAATTCTGGCCGATCCAAAATTGCTCATCCTGGACGAAGCCACGTCTAGTCTCGATAGTGAAAGTGAAGCGATGATCCAGGATGGGTTACGTTCGTTAAGGCGAGGGCGTACAACCTTCGTTATCGCGCACCGCCTCTCAACGATTCGCAGTGCCGACCAGATCCTGGTTTTGGAAGGCGGCGAGATCGTTGAGCGTGGCACGCATGAAGATTTGCTGACAGCTGCTGGTCGATATCGACAACTTTACGATAAACAGTACAACTTGGAACGTAATCAATTCATCAATCCGGGAGAAGATTTCACGCAGCAACCGCATCCTGCAATCGGTGAGCGTACCCAGTCGCGTCTTTCGAATTTGTAGGAGTTATAGCGGGTCACGTTCCGACCGATCGGAAGTGAAAAATTTGTTTCAACCGCAGTCGATCTAATGGTCCGGTTCAAACAACTCGATCGGATTTCCGTCAGGATCTTCAAGCTGGATTTGCTTGCCGCCTGGACCAATCTCCATTTCATTTCGAAAGTGCATTCCGGCCTTCTTCAGTTTTTCGATTAGATCCGCCAAGTCATCAACCTGAATCATTATGCGATTCCAACCACCGGGCCCTTGCTGTTGTCCATCAGGCATTGGCCGGGAACCCGACGCGCCTGGTCCGCTTAGAATTAGTTTGAGATTGCGTACTGAAACCTGACCGAATGCAGGCAAATGCTTTTGGTCCAACTTGAAGCCAAGCTGCCGCGTGTAAAAATTGATTGAGCGACTAACGTCATTGACTTGGTATCGAATGCCCCACAGACCTTTAACAAAGCTCTGACTCTTTGCTGCAGATGAGCCAGTCGGATTGGACTTTTCGGACGATTCAATTGCTGTTTGATCCATACAATCTCCTATCACGACCGCTCAGGAGAAGCGATGTCGTCTTCGCGATCGTGTGCCCCTTCAATCGACGACGTTGGCGGCGGTTACGCTGCGGCGCCAGCGGAGCAGGGCTACCCCACTGAGGACTAAAGCGATCAACCCCAGCACCAACGCTCCGGCGGCGCCGACGACGCCGTTGCCACTGCCGGGGCCACCGGTCGCGATGGCCAAAAGTAGCGCTCCGTTCACCACTGCGATTAGTCCCGCCACAAGGGCGCCGATGGCTCCCAGTCGTCCTGCGGCGAAACGACTGGCAGGGCGCACCAGAGCCAGCATACCGACGACCACGCCCACGAGCGCCAGCACAGTCACTATGGTGGCCCAGAGTCGCCGGGATGTTAGACCGTAAACGGTCGTGGGGGCAGGCTCGGAAACGTGTGCGGCCACCAGCACGGCATGCACAAGCACCACAAACAGAGCGACTCCAGCCAGGCCGACGAGAATAAGTACCAATGTTCGTTTCATAGTTTCTCGCCCATTATCCAACGACGCACGAGTTGCGTATTGGATAAAATTGACCTGTTCTTAGAATGGGAATTGGTAGCGTGCACAAGAAGGACTCGATGCCTAGGTTCTTACTGTCATT
>PSRF01000016.1 GCA_003175865.1 Blastocatellia bacterium | reverse complement strand
GGTGCGATTCAAGCTCAGTATAGGAGAATAGATTGTCAACAGTAGGACCAACAGTGAATAAAAAAGGACAAGCCTATGATTCGTCTTCAATCACGATTTTGGAAGGACGAGATGCGGTCAGAAAGAGACCGGCGATGTATATCGGATCGACCGGCGAGATCGGGCTGCACCATATAGTTTATGAAGTAGTGGATAATTCAATTGATGAGGCATTGGCAGGATATTGCGACACGATTGAAGTAACAATCCATCTCGATAATTCGATAACAGTTATCGACAACGGTCGTGGGATTCCGGTCGACGAGATCAAGAAAGAAAGACGCTCGGCAGCTGAAGTGGTCATGACAAAGCTTCACGCTGGCGGGAAGTTTGACTCGAACGCTTACAAAGTGTCGGGTGGTCTGCACGGCGTTGGTGTGTCCTGCGTAAACTTTCTTTCAGAACGTTTGCATCTGGAAATCTGGCGCGACGGTAAGACTTATGAACAAGACTATGTCCGCGGAGTTCCGACAGCACGATTAGAGCAAACGGGAAAGACTCGCAAACGCGGCACGAAGATTACGTTCCTTCCGGACGCTCAGATCTTCACCGAAACACAGTTTAGTTTTGACAAACTGTCGGAACGACTTCGCGAGAAGGCGTTTCTGAATAAAGGAATCAGAATCACCATCAATGATGAGCGTGAAGAGCCCGAACGCTCACACGAATTCTATTACAAAGGTGGAATAGCCGAATTCGTCAAACACCTCAACAAAAACAAGTCGACCTTGAACGACAAACCAATCTACTTCGAGAAGGAAGGAGACGAACTGTCGATCGAGGTGGCGATCCAGTACAACGATGGCTATGACGAAAAGGTGTATTCATTCGCAAACAACATCAATACAGTTGACGGTGGCACACACCTCTCCGGATTTCGATCAGCTTTCACGCGAACCATCAACGCTTACGCGCAATCCTCCGGTTTGGCGAAAAACTTCAAAAGCTCATTGACTGGCGACGATGTTCGTGAAGGTCTGGTTGCAGTCATATCGGTTAAGTTGCCGCAACCTCAGTTTGAGGGACAGACAAAAGGAAAACTGAATTCTGACGTCAAGGGAGCGGTTGAATCGTTTCTCAATGATCGTCTAACTGAGTTCTTCGAACAGAACCCGACAGTTGCTCGCAAGATTGTTGGCAAAGCACTCGACGCGGCGCGTGCACGTGAAGCAGCACGCAAAGCACGCGAAATCGTTCGAAAAGGTGCGATGGGCTCGAGCATGTTGCCCGGCAAACTAGCAGATTGCCAGGAACGTGACCCCGCGCTGTCCGAAATCTACATCGTTGAAGGAGACTCCGCCGGTGGATCCGCAAAGCAGGGTCGAGATCGAAGGAATCAGGCGATACTTCCACTCAAGGGAAAGATTCTCAACGTCGAAAAAGCTCGGTTCGACAAGATGCTGGGCCACAGTGAAATCAAATCATTGATAACAGCACTCGGCACAGGGATTGGCAAAGACGACTTCGATATCGCTAAGCTCCGTTATCACAAGATCATCCTGATGACGGATGCAGATGTCGATGGCTCACACATTCGAACGTTATTGCTGACTTTCTTCTATCGTCAGATGCCGGCACTCCTCGAGAACCACCACGTGTTCATTGCGCAACCACCGTTGTTCAAAGTTAAGCGTGGAAAGAAAGAGGAGTACATCAAAGACGAAGGTCTGATGACGCGCTACTTAATGCGTCAGGCTACGAGTGATATGAGTGTTACTTCTTCCGGGGCGAAGGCGCCACTCGAAGGAAAAGATTTAGCTGGCGCACTCGAGAAGATGGTTGACTTCAAGAACTACAGCCAGCGGGCCATTCGGCGTCTTGGTGGCGATGCTCAGTTGTTGAATGTCATTCTTGAAGCACTCGCTGGTCGCAAAGGCATTCTTCGCAAGGAGGGTCAGACGCTGAAGAATGTGTTCCAGGACGGCGACCTGATGGCAAAGATAGAGGATCGACTCAACAAAGCACGGTACAAGACAAACCTTGATACCGACGAGGAACATGGTCTCTGGGAGATTGATACAGTCTCTGTCACTGGCGTGAACGTGAAGATTGATTGGAACCTGGCGAGTCACGTTGAATTTCAAAAGGCAGTTGATCTCTTCATGACATTGGAGGACAGCCTGGCGGCGCCATTTGTTACTGGAACGAATGGCACGAGCGAGGAGATCGAGACGCGTGAGGAACTCCTTGAAAAGGTTCTGACAGCAGCAAAGAAAGACCTGACCATACAGCGCTACAAAGGCTTGGGAGAAATGAATCCGGAGCAGCTTTGGGAAACAACGATGAATCCTGAAAAGCGCACGCTCCTTGAGGTCAGGATCGATGATGCAGTCGAGACCGATGAGATCTTTACAGTGTTGATGGGAGACGCAGTCGAGCCGCGTCGTAAGTTCATCGAAGACAACGCGCTCGACGTGAGGAATCTCGACGTCTAAACAGATATCATGTGCACACTGGGTGAGGCGGTGCTTATTGCCGCCTCATTCTTTTTGCTGCTCGCGAAATCGTTCAACCTTGAACCGGTAGAGTTGAACAGGAACCTTCGGAACGATGCCGGCTTTTCGCGACGCGATTTCGACTTGCTGCAAAGCCGTGTCTACTCCGGAAATATCCGGCAACAACAATCCTCTCCTTGAACTGTTCGGGTCCTCCACAATCACTCCGTAAATCTTTGGATCAAGCTGATCCATTGTTGCTGGTTCGGCCGGCATCAACACATCCACTGAATAACGTAGGTTCGACAGCTCGTGCTTCTCAACCGGAAGAAAACGAGGATCTCTCGTTGCCGCGCTAACAGCATTTGCCACGATCTCTTCTGCCAGGGTTTGTTTTGCAGGCTCTATTGTGCCTATGCAACCACGCAACTCGCCATCCAAAGTCTTTAACGAAACAAAACACGGCGCAGGGTGATTCATAAAGGTGGAGTTTACATTCGATACATCGGGCAGCGTTCCTTCAGTGATAAATCTCTCCACTGCCAAACGAGCAAGCAAAGGCAGATCGTCAGTCTCCGCATGAGTTGTTCCATTCATCAGTTGTGCTACCAGATAACCGACACCAAAAGGCGCCTCATAACTGAACACCTCGCAGGCGGAATTCATTTGCTGAATTGTTCCAATGGCGATGAGCATTGATCGATAACCACATTCGCCTGCTAATCGTCGCAACTGATGGTCGATTTCGACGATGTGTTGCGGCGTATTATCACGCAGCGCCTTAACAACTTCTTCATCGAAGAAATGTGCGTTTGGGCTGTAACCGGCCGGTGCGTCTAGTTTCAAGCGGTGACTGAGATCACCACTGGCGATGATTGCTACACGCTTACCAATTTGATCTACGGCATTCTTGATCACATCACCGAAAGCAAGATGGTCTTCGTTCGAAAGGAAACTGTAGCCGAGTGCAACCACTCTTCCGGTCCAGCCATACTTCAGCAAAAAATAAAGCGGCACGGCCGTACCGTGATCGACAAGATTGTCATCCAGCAGCTGAACGGCGTAACAACGCTCATCTGCTTCCTGTGAGATCGCATCGAGCAGAACAGTGTCCACTTCGACTGTAAAACCTGTTCCAGGAGCACGGAAGTTTGCGAAGTCAGCACTGATCCAGGGACCTGGATACGCTACAAACGATTCTGCCTCCAAGGGTGCGTGCGGGGAAATAAGGATGACCGTCTTCGCACCTGAATCGATGACTCGTCGAGTGAGGGTGCGCATCGCATCAATTGAATGACGCACGTTCTCAATGGCATCTCGGCCAACTTCCGGAACCATAATTGGCGGATGTGGCGCGATGCCACAAAATACAAGAGAACTGTGACTGAAAGTTGTTGTCACAAGCGTCACGCAGTGATTCAAGCGACCAAAGGGAATATTGTTGTGGGAGCGCGGCAATTCTAGCTCTGCGGTAAGGACTTAACAATGTAATTAGGCGACACTAGCCTGAATAAGGATTTGTGATCGATTGCCCGAGATACTCCCCGATTTGCTACTAAGTGGATTTGCCGACAGTATTTCCAGCCTCTATCATCACTGTTCCAAGTATGACTTCGAACTTCGATCTCCTAATCGTTGGTGCTGGGCCGTCTGGTTCATTTGCCGCGGAATTGCTGGCAAAAGCTGACGTTCGCGTAGCGCTTTTTGATGGACGTCCGGAAGGTGAACCTAAACCATGTGGCGGTGGCGTTACGGCAAAGGCTTTGAAAGCGTGGCCACAGTTACTCGGCGCAATTGGTCGCACAATCAATGAGCTTGATTTGTATTCTCCGTCCGGCAAAAAACTTCATCTCGAACTCGATGAACCTTTCGCGATCTATTCGAGAGTTGTCTTTGATTCTTACCTGCGCGATCGCGCTCGCGATGCCGGTGCAACAGTGGTCCCTGATCGCGTTTCAGCTCGCAAAACAAAACCGGTGGACTCTGGTTGGAAATTATTTACTGATCGCGGAACCGAATATCGCGGCCGAATCCTGATTGGTGCTGAGGGCGCAAATAGTGGCATTGCAAAAATGTTGGCTGGACCGCTGCCACCCTCAGACATGGAAGTGGCTTTCGGTTATCGGGCGCCACTTCCAGCAAGTGGTGAAGCCCCTACAGTCGTAGCGTTTCTGCCGCGCTGGGTTGGTTATGCCTGGGCATTTCCTCGTCCCGATCATGTCTCTTTCGGTATCGCGACAACGCAAGATGCGTTCGAACATCAACCACTCGATGACTTGCTATGGCGGTTCATGATTACTTATTACCAGCAACGAGACGATTCGCAGATTAGATTTTGGAAAGAGTCTAACGGCAGTGAAAAGATCGAATCCGAGTTAAGAGCAACCTCGGAACGCTATGCGGCTAGAATTCCTGGACTTGCAGATAAGACATGGGAGACGAGAACGGTGTGCGGCCAGAACTGGGCATTGTTAGGCGACGCCGCAGGCTTTGCAGACCCAGTAACGGGTGAAGGAATCTATTACGCTTTGCGTTCGGCTGAGTTGTTGGCCGAATGTTATCTAAATGGTTCTTTAGAAGAGTATGAGACTCGATGGCGCGAAGACTTTGGTGCAGAACTACGTCGGGCAGCGCAAATGCGTCGACGCTTCTATGGAAATTTTTGGGGAGCACCTTTTACGGAGCGAATGATCGAATTTGCAAAGGGTCATCGAGGTGTGAGGCGAGTTTTAGGTGACTTAATTGCGGGCGAACAAGGCTACGTCGATTTAAGGAGGAAACTCCTCCGCAGTGCAATGCGCCCTTTATGAAAATGTCCGATAAGCTTCAGCTTGTCGTCTTGCTTAAGTAAGTACTGATCGCCCAAGGTTGAGTCTTCCGAACCTAACGACACACTAAAGCTTATCGGACATCAAGGCGCTAAGCGACTGATCTTCCAACCGGCACCTGGTTCGCGCTCATACAAAATCCGATCATGTAATCTGCCGGTGCGTCCTTTCCAAAACTCAATTCTTTCCGGGATCAGTCGATAGCCGCCCCAATGTTCGGGACAATCAATTTCACGATCATAATACAGTTGCTCAAATTCAGCTGTTCGCTGGTCTAATGCCTCGCGACTTTCAATCACTTCACTCTGTGGTGATGCCCACGCACCAATCTGACTCTCACGCGGACGTGTTCTAAAATACTGTTGCGACTC
>PSRF01000294.1 GCA_003175865.1 Blastocatellia bacterium | reverse complement strand
CTTACGGATTATGCGGCACAACTGGGACTGTTGTTTCAGATCACGGATGATTTGCTGGACGTAACCGCCACGGTTGAAGATCTCGGGAAGACCCCTGGCAAAGATGCACGATCGTCGAAAGCGACTTACCCGAGTCTGTACGGAATGGAAGAAGCGAAAACTGCGGGTCGTAATGCACACCTTGCGGCATGCGAAGCGCTCGACCGTTTACAGCGACCCACCGATACGTTGAAGGCAATCGCTGATTACATCCTCACGCGGAGTTCGTAAGTTTCGGATTCCGACGTGTTGGAGGTTTTTCTTCCCTCGAACAGAAAATGACGGTCCGGTTTCACGCTGAAAGCGTGAAAGTGAATAGCCGGGGACAACGTCCCCGGAACGCGCGCACACAAGGGATCCCGACCCTGCACCTAATTCCACAAGTACCGTTCGTAGTAATCGACACCATTTTCTTCGAGTATTTGAATTAATTCTTCCTTGAATGTTCGCTTTCGGTGATGTTCTTTCCGGGTAGCGACGTATCGCTTTAACTCAGGCAAATCCCGGACACCAAATGAAAATGCTCCATAACCATCCTGCCAATGAAAGCTTCTGAATTCGCGTCCATGCATTTTTAATCCAGGAAGAACTATCCTTCTTAACGTCTTTGAGCAGTGCGGCAACAGCTATGTTCTTTGATTGCGAACCGAGAAGGTGAATGTGATCGCGCGTGCCACCAGCATCGAGCAATCGTGACCCATGGTTCTTGAGAATCCCGCCTATGTAAGCGAACTGATCCGGTTCGACTTCAGGCGTGATAATTGGAATGCGTTCTTTCGTGGAAAAGACTAGATGGACGAGAAGACTGGTGAGAGTCTGCGGCATGTTGAGGTTCCTTTCGTGAGGTCCGACGGCATTGGTCGGACGTATGTGAGTTGAACTGCGAACGAAAAGATAGATCGAGCAGACTTATTTTGCCAAGGGGTTCGACCCTTTCAGGGTCGGCACGTTTGTGCGATTCGTTTCCGGGTACGTTGTCCCCGGCTATTAACTTTCACGCCTTCAGCGTGAAACAAATACAGGTTCTGAAACCTACGCAAGCCCTGCCTTTTTTTGCATCTGTTTCAATGTTTCTGGGATGAATGACGTGATCTGGTAGGTCTCTTCGCGGCCGTCCACATACGTTTGGTACAAACTGAAGTCAGGCAATGACAAACAACTGAGCGGCGACTGGTGGTTGTATCCGGTATCAAGTCCAATCGCACTGTTTGAAATATAAATTCCATGGCGGCCCAGTCGTCCACGCAATGGCAACAAAGGCGTCGGCGTGTGACCAAACACGCACGGTTTGCCTTTGTAGTTTTTGTAAAAGTCCATATCGCGCATCCATAGCAACGACAAAGGCGAACTCTCACTCGGATGCTTGCCATCATCTAATCCTGCGTGGACATAGATCGCATACTCGTCCTCATGGTAGAGCGGCGTCTGATGAATAAAGTCGAGATGCTCAGGCGGGATTGACTGCTCAAGTGCGATGCGCATTTCTTCGACGTCTTGCTCACTATCAACTTTGACGCGACGACCAGTGTATTGTTCGAACGTTCTTTCTCCACCCGTCACCGGCGTTAGCCAGATGTTGTAGGCACCATCAATGAAGTCCATCAACATCTGTTCGTGATTGCCCCGTAGACAGATCACACCCTGCGGGTTTTCAAGGCACATCTTGACTGCGTGCGCGACGCAACCGGGTGCGTCGGCGCCGCGATCGATTAGATCCCCGAGAAACACGAGTTTGTCCGTTTCAGGATCGCGCGGCAGCATGTCGAGCAGGTTGAGGAGCTGTGCGCAACGGCCGTGAACGTCGCCCACGACGAATGTTTTCATTCAGACAAGTCCCCTTGTGGTTCGCGGTCCTGCTTGATGCGATCCGTCAGCTCTTTGAAACGCGGATCATCGTGCAGGTCGGTCCAGTTCGGATCGGATTCAAACCATTTGTAGTTGTCATTTCCCAGACTAATTGCAGTCTCAAGCCATCGTAACGCTTCCACCTGCCTGCCTTGCAATAGATAAGCAGATGCCAGCCAGTAAGAAATGTCGTAATCACCTTCGGCAACAAGTCTCACCTTGTGAGTTAACTGCTCGTTCGCCTTCGTATGCTGGCCCTGCGCGCTTAGGAAAATAGCGAGGATCGGACGCATGCCATCCATGTGCGGGTGGCGCTCAAACACCTGCAGCAGGACTCGCGTAGCCGCGTCGATCTCACCGCGATAGTACAGCACGCGCGCGCGAAAGACCTTGATCATTGGATGTTCCGGCTCGAGCTCCGCCCCTTCATCGAGCTCGCGTAATGCCTGTTCGTAATCGTGTTGATACATGAAAATGCGCGCACGATTGTAACTGGCAACCACGCGTTCGCTGGGATTTAAGCGGACCATGCGATCGAAGCTTCGCAAGGCGCGCTCATACTCACCGTCAAGACGCGCTACAACACCGCGTACAAACTGCACACCGGGATCGTTCGGATATTCAGTGCGAAGCATTTCGACTTCTTCACGCGCTGTTTGTTTTTGACCACCGGTGAGGTAGATAAAGACCATGTGCATTCGGGCTTCGAGCAGTTTTGGATCGAGTGTGAGTGCCTTCTTGAACGCACTTCTTGCCTTGTCGTGATCACCCGCTTGCCCCAGACCTTTCAGAACGCGATTGACATAAGAGCTACCCAGTGCGGAGTAGGCCAGCGCAAACTTCGGATCGATCTCAATCGCCCTCCTGAAGTGTTCGATCGCAGCATCAACCTGCTCGCGTTCGATTGTGTGATAGATGAAGTTCGCGAGGCAATCGCGTCCACGCAGGTACTCTTCTGATGCTGCCGCGTCCGCAGTGGCGCCCTTCGCGAGTTCAACCTGCTCATCAGGACTTAGCTCCAACCGAAGTCCTTCAACGATCCGCTTCACTATTGTGTCCTGCACGCCGATGATGTCGCTGGCATCAGCATCGATTCGTTCGCTCCAGAGAATTTCACTGGTGATTACATCGAGTAGTTGTGCGGTTACACGAAGTCGATCGCCGGCGCGCAAGAATGTCGCAGTAAGAATTGCATTGACGCTGAGTTCACGTCCTGCCTGGCCTGCGTCAACCTGCCGGTTTTGATACTTAACAATCACCGACGATGGTCTCACAACAAGTGATCGGACGCGAGCGAGTTCCGTAATCACTGCATCAGCGAGAGAGAATTGGTAAAAATCGATCTCGTGATCATTGCCGACATTCTTGAAGGGAAGAATTGCGACACTCTTCCGTTCGCCATCAGAGACACTGGATGCAGGAGTTTCGTGATCGCGTGGTGGCTGACTCGTTCGACGACGAGAACCTGACGTCTGGCCGTCGCTCGTTTTCACACCTTTCAACCAACGCAGCGCGCGCGTAACCGGACTGCCTGCGTTCAAATGTCTTGGCGCAACTGGTGTGAGGCTGTCATCCAACCCAGGCAGCGCATCAGTACCTAATTCACGAATCAGCGAGCGCAATTCATCTGCAAACTGAGAAATTTTTTGATAACGCTGGCGAACGTCCTTTGCCATTGCCTTATCGAGGATCTGCTGAAGTCGAGCAGGAAGGCGGCCCGGTCTGACCTGTGCAAGAGGCGCCGGTTCTTCGTGTAGTACAGCGTGACGTACATCGATGGCGGTTTGCCCGCGAAAAGGCCAGCTCCCAGTCAGCATCTCGTACAACAAAACACCTGTTGAAAAAATGTCGGCACGTGCATCCACTCGATCGCCCCGCGCTTGTTCAGGCGCAGCATAGGTTGCAGTGCCGTAAGGAATGCCAACTTCTGTCAACTCGGTGTGATGAATCCCTGATGATCGGGCAGCGTCTTCATCCAGCAATTTGGCCAGCCCAAAGTCGAGTATCTTCACTTGACCTGTCGGAGTCACCATCACGTTTCCGGCCTTTATGTCGCGATGAATGATTCCACGCGAG
Source organism: Blastocatellia bacterium (assembly GCA_003175865.1). Classification (GTDB taxonomy): domain Bacteria; phylum Acidobacteriota; class Blastocatellia; order Pyrinomonadales; family Pyrinomonadaceae; genus PSRF01. Next base: position 1,746 of record PSRF01000294.1, on the reverse strand, counting down.
TGAGCGGCAGCAAGTGCGTCGGCGGTCTGCAATCCGATCGACAACGCACTCTCCAGTGACAACGGACGCCCGTTGACCAACTGTCGCACATTGCGACCTTCGACGTACTGCATCACGATAAAGTGAATGCCGTTTATTTCATTGAGATCGAAGATGGTGCAGATGTTGGGGTGGTCGAGCGCAGAGGCAAGACGGGCTTCTCGTTCAAAGCGTTTGAGGTTTGCTTCTTTGGCCGTTAGTTCAGCGGGCAGAACTTTGATGACTACAGTCCGACCGAGTTTGGAGTCGATGGCCCGATAGACGGTTCCCTGGCCGCCCTCACCGAGCTTTTCAAGGATTTTGTAGTTGCCCAGCTTTGAGCCAACCATCGAACCGGATAATCGACAAACTGCGTTTGCCGTTGCCTTCAAAATGAATCGCTTTTGCCGCGGCAACCAGAACGAAGTCTGATGTCTGGGCGGTATATTTAAACTCCAAGTGTTCGAATGCCGCAACCGATTAGGTCTTTGTCAGTTGTCCGTAGTCCGTTGTCCGTTGTCTGCGATTCGCTGTCTGGTGTCCTTTTTAGAGATCTTCGAAGGAGTACTTCAACCACGGACAACTGACGATTGACAAATCAAAAAATCGTCAACCGTGAAATCAGCAACCGAAATCGTTGTATGATGTTACATCTTTAACCTCCATCAATACCTGGGAGATCAATTCGATGAATCAATTCCGGCCTATGGTTCCGGGTTTGCGCAATGTGTGTTTGCTTGCGCTCTTTGTCAGTGCATGCTCGTTCGTCGTCGTGCATTTCTCTTTACCTCGCGTCCACGCGCAACAGAAATACGGCGGTGATCTTTTCTCCGGTTTGCGCTGGCGCATGGTCGGTCCGTATCGCGCCGGACGCGTGAACGCGGTCAGTGGAGTCATCGGACAACCAACGACCTTTTATTTTGGATCAGTCGGCGGTGGTGTGTGGAAAACGATCAATTCTGGCAGGACCTGGGCACCGGTTTTCGACTCCCAGGGTGTTGCCTCGATTGGCGCGATTGGGGTAGCTCCTTCGAATGGAAACGTGATCTATGTTGGTACTGGTGAAGCCGATATGCGCGACTCGATCTCCTTTGGCAACGGCGTCTACAAATCCGTTGATGCTGGAAAGACATGGAAACACCTGGGACTGGACAACACACGACAAATCGGGCGCATCATCGTCGATCCAAAGAATCCGGATATTGCATTCGTCGCGGCGCTCGGTCACGTCTATGGTTCAAGTTCGGATCGAGGTGTTTATCGAACGCGCGACGGCGGAACAACCTGGCAGAAAGTACTCTTCAATAATGATGATGTGGGTGCGATTGATCTGGCGTTTGATCCAACCAACTCACAAATTGTCTACGCTGCAATGTGGAACGTTCGTCGTCCACCCTGGTTTATCTATGCACCCGCTAATGGACCAGGCGGAGGAATCCTCAAGTCAACTGATGGTGGCAACAATTGGCAACCGATCATGAATGGCATTCCCGTCGAAGGGCTCGGACGAATTGGCTTAGCTGTTGCCCCGACCGATAGGAATCGAGTTTATGCGATTGTCGATGCAAAAGAGGGCGGATTATTTTCGTCGAATGACGCTGGCGCAACATGGACCAAAGTTTCCGGCGATATACGCGTCTGGGGACGTGGTTGGTACTTCAGCAAAACCATCGTCGACCCAAAAAACGCGGAAACCATCTACGTACAAAATACTTCGGTTTACAAATC
>PSRF01000085.1 GCA_003175865.1 Blastocatellia bacterium | reverse complement strand
ATGTGATTTTTTGTGCGCCCGCATTTCCACCCGCCCCGCCTCCCCAACGATAATTCGCGGCTTTGATGTTCGGCAGGTCGTGTTCCTCGTTGCCGCGCTCAGTTAGTCTGCCTGGAATTTTTCCATGCTCGCCATCACCGAATCCGATTTCGCTCGTCGAGGGTGCAAGCGTAAAGTGGGGATCGTCTCGTTTGGATGCAGCGAAGTCGCGAACCATCTTCCATGATTGGAAACCGTCTCCCTCGTCTACCTGCAAATCAAATCGATCAAGCAAGACTGGTGAATTGGCGAGCTTGAATACCTGGTTAGGAGTACCGTTACTAGCGCCCAAAAGTTCGTCAGTCACTGTGACGGCATTGGTAGCGCCTATCGTGTTAGGCAGCACGTCCTCCAGACGCGGAACGATTTCGAACCCCGCGCCGAGGATTTGATCGATCCTCGCGCGTAACCAAAATCTCGCCGGGTCTTCATCTTTGCGAAGCAATCCGACCTTTGTGCTTTCGAATCCAACTGGCGGTTCAAATACGACCGTTCCCGTCTTTGTTAGATTGGCCGTGTTATCACGCACACCGGTAAGTGGTCGCCACTTTGCACTGTCGCCAGCCCAATATTCCCAAATTATGATCGCGGGAGGATTCGCTGAGCCGGAGTCGTCAGGAACGCTAGAGACGGTCTGTTCACTTGTGTCGCTGCTGCTGCTTTTGGAGAGGTATGCTTTGATTCCCTTGCCTTCGGCTATTAGATCGGCGGTGTAAACGTGAACTGTGAGAGTAACGGGTGCGCCTTGAGGAAAACTTTCATCAAAACCAAGATAGAGTGCTGAGTTTCGCTGGGGTCGCGCTCCAAATGGGTAAAAGTATTTTCCGGGCACCCGAAATGCTTCGGTCACGATCTCGTAACGTGCACTGTCAAAGCTTTGCACATCCGTCAGCGCCGCGCTTACTGCATAAAGATTGTCGTCTGTTTCGAAGACAACAGGGTGGCCATCAACCTGTTCCGTCAGTGCGACTCTGGTTCCTTGAGGGATCAACTTAGGTTCGGGAATTTTTTTTGTCGTGAGCTTAAATGTTAGTTCCGCCTGCGCTGACGAGGGTGCCGCAGGTTCTATTCCAATTAACTCGAGAAACTTAATGAAGTTCTTTTCTGGGACGCGGTTCAAACGCCAAATGATCATCTCCGACAACCAGGCAAAGAGCTGTACAAGCGTTATTCCCGGGTCGCTTTCATTCAGGTCGGTCCATTCAGGTGTGTAGCCAGGAATCCGCCGCTTTGCCTCCGCGACCAGATCTTCAAACGTACGGTCATCCAGAATTATGTCGGGCAGTGGCATCAGTTAACCCCTTCCTCGAGATAAAACGGAAAGACTACGTTGAACAATTCGTTCGTTGTTCGAATTCTGTATTGAATTGTCACTAGCACCTGGCTATCCAAGTCTGTAGGATTTATTCTCGAATCCAGTGAGTCGGACCCCTCAAGTTCTGACGCGCTATTTACGAGGACGTCGTCCAAGTCAATTCTTGCTTCCCATTGCAGGAGTGCATTCTTTATGGCTGCGGCAAGGGCCGTTCGATTGACTGGGCTGTTGGGTTTAAAAACATAGTCGTCAACTCCTGCTCCAAATGTTGGTCGCATTAATCGCTCACCGAGCGCCGTCTTGATGATTATCCAAATCGAATCCTCAATGCGGGTTGGACCATCAGACCATTCAAGTCGGCCTCTCGCATTAACCTTCACTGGGAAGCGCCAACCTCTACCGATGAAATCTTGACTGCTCATCAGCATCCTCCCAGAGCATCGGCAGCGATGGTGAGAGTGCCCACAACGCCTTGCATCGTTTTGATCAGTTCTTCCAATGCTGCGATGTCGGTTTGACTGCCAATGGATGGGAACTCGATCGGCGCAACACCGGCGAGACCCATCAACGATCCCGCTGATTTCAGAATGATGCCAATTGGTTCAATCGATTTTGTTAGATGTTCAGCAGCGGTATTGGCATTGTCCTGTGCGCATTGCAGTGTGCGCTGCAGTTCTGTATTTCCGGACGCCGTGGCTGCATCGAGTTGCAGCGTAATTCCTTTCATCACCCCGATCAGGGATTTCATCTGTCCGAGAAAACAGTTGAGTGCTTTGATAATCAGACAAAGAAGATCTCGTAAAAATGGAATTAAAGGCGCGCCAGTTACGACCAGTAGACAGGGAGCGAGGTCGGCAGCTGCTTTAATAAACTTCGGAATGGCCTTACCCAGTTTGATTGGATCGGGGGGCGGACCTAAAGCTTTGACCACGTCAATCAGTGGTGCGATCAACCCGAGCAGCTTGAACAGACAATCAGTCGCAGCAAGAAACGGCGAGATCTGCAACATCAGACTGAAGATCATTGAACAGTCAGTGGGTATGCCTTTCGAGATATCCGTCAGAGCGTTCATTGATCCACCGGTGGGCAGCGCGATTTTCAGAGGCGAGGGGGAAGGTAGCTTGAGATCGTCGCAAGGTGGCAACTCAAACAACTGCTGCAGATCTGCTGAAATGGGAATGTCGATATTCGGCATTTTGACTTAGTTCATTCGAGTTCAGATTGGATTGCTGTTCGGCGAAACGACGCGTCCATTTATCGTTACTACCGGTGCTCTGATCTCCAGTAGGCCAACACTCTTCAGCACTATTTTTCCGTTAGACATCGTGACTACATTTCCGTGCGCATCCTCGATTACGAGCGCTCCTTTGCTACCGTTACTCTCAGTTGAGTCGATGAAGGTAATGCTGTGTCCATTGACAGACTGAATACGACGAAGTCTCACGTGATCCGCTGGCGGCTTATCTGGACCATTCCAGAGAAATCCAAGCACGTAAGGAAAACGAACGTCACCCCGTTCGAATCCAACGACCACCTCGTCGTCCTTTTCGGGCATGAAGAACGTTCCACGATTATTTCCTCCCATGGTGGTTGCTATCCGAATCCAGTCAGTCTCATGAGTTTCCTCGTGAGCATTGAATCTGACTTTGATTTCTCCCGGCGTGTCTTCATTAATCTTTGTTACAGTTCCAGTAACGATTCCCTGAATTAGGCTCATAGCTTTTCCATCCTCCCCGTAAAGTCTGTCGTGTACCCGCCGTCACCAATCGTGTGCGTCGAGGATGTAACGAGATAGGTACCGGAGAAGCGTTTCCCAAGGCCTCTGATTTCCACTTTTGATCCCGAGCGGAGATCGGGGACACCAATCGTTTTTCCTTTACCCTCGATTAGCACTTCACCGATCTGTCGTAGCCGATTGGTCGCAAGGAGTTTGGCTTCCGCCTCATTTTGAATGGGCCGATCGATAACGATCTCGAGCTTTTTAGCCAAGTCAGGTTCAGTCACGCCAAGATCAGAAGGCGAAACAACTCCTTTGATGTCGCTTCTCTTGACCGTTACCTTGATCGGCTTCTTTGTTTGTGGATTCCATCCTCTGACGGTAAGTTCGGCGACTGTATTGGCCACCTGGAGAGTCGGTTGAAAACTAATGAGCGACTTCCCCCACTCCAGAATGTAAGTGTTTCGACTAACGTCGCTGCTCGGCCGGTAATGAAAAATTACCTCACGATTCGAGCCCTGCGAGGATTCCTCCATCGACAACTCGTATCCAAGGTCACGGGCACGTTCCATCAAAAAGCGGATCGGAAACTGGTTGTTCATTAACAGATAAGGAATCTTCTCTTCCTTTTTGATATTGCGTTGGTAGTCGTCATCGTCCAGCCTAAGCTTGAGCTGCGGCGATTTCTTTCGGACTTCCGCTGCAATGCTGTCTACCAGTTCCTTCGCGATGTCCGAATCCTTTTTGTTGAAAAATGGCTTGGTTTCCTGTTTCGTTCGAAAGCGATGAAACAGATTGAGTCCCCGCACGGTAAGTGTCGAAGAACCGCCTTGCGGGAAGTTGGGACTCATGGTTGTGATTTCACCAATTAGCATTGTGCGCAGTTCGCTCTTGCCGTTGCGGTAATAACCCATTTGCACTTCAACGTCTTTCCACGGATTGAAGGTATCCTTGTCGCTGTACTTGAATGCCGTCTCATCGAAAGTAAAAGCTCCGGCGTCCCAGTTGTTGACAGTCATGTCAAACGAGTCGACGTTCGCCAGGCTGTCGGTGTAAGTCACACTCAGGATGTCGTTCATTACCACACGCTTTAGTTCTTCGTTCTGCACCTTGATAATGAAAGCTGGGACGTAAAAGTCCTGGTCCTGATAGATATTGACGGGGAGTGTTGCAGCGGCTCCCATGCATTTCTCTGCCTCGTTCTTTTTTGATTACGTGCTCGACAATGCGGTTTTGCTGGTGCCCTTGGAATGTGGAGGAATTTCGAGTTTTGTCCCAGGCGCAACTAATCGCGGATTGTCGAGGTTGTTTGCGTCTGCAATCAGTCGCCACTCGCCTGGATCGTTGTATTCTTCGCCGGCTAAGTGACTAACGGTTTTGCCTCGTCCAAGAATGCGCACTTTGCGTCGATCGGATGAATGCTTAGGCGTCTCCTTTAACTGTTGTTCAATCGTCTTGTATTCGCGAAACGTGACGTTAAGCTTTGCTCGCAAGGGCACGCCAGACGGGCTGAAGAGGTTGAATTCTTCGTTAATGCTTTCAACAATGCACTGCGAATAAAGCGAGGAACCAAAAGAGAAGAGCTGTCCTTTCCAATAGAGAGAACAACGCGGCGGAGCGTGCGTCTCTCGATTTATTTTTACGAGCTCATAGACCTTGCGAGTCAGTTCCCTAACATCTTTGGCACCCTCGAGCATCCCAAACTCGGTCGTGTCAAAGAACAACTCCATTGTGATCTTCTCGTTCTGACCCCTGATGAACTGCAACACGGGTGAATCGAGCCCTGGGATAGCAATTTCCGCTATCTGAACTCCTTTGTTCAGCGTGTAGCGCTCAGGGTTGAAGAGCACGTCGAAACTTGTCGACGCATCGTCATTGATGATCGTTAGTTTTTCAGGATTCATGGCTGTCACGCATGAGCTTCATAGCTGCTATCGAATACCGCTGTGTCCTTCTGTTTCTGCGACATTCGATCCTGTTCCTGACGAAACTGCTGCATGGCCAATTCCAGGATGCGTTTCACGTCCTCACTACCTAGAGAACCCACGCTCTCCGTCACTACCATTTCCGTTTGTACCTCACCGATTCTGACGTCTGTTGAATCCATTCC
>PSRF01000086.1 GCA_003175865.1 Blastocatellia bacterium | reverse complement strand
AGCCTGTTCAAGACCATTCTGCCCGGTAACCGCATCTACAACCAGCAGCGTCTCATGTGGCGCTCCATCAACCAACCGACCTGCGACGCGCTTCATCTTTTCAAGTTCGGCCATCAAGTTTGATTTGTTATGCAGACGACCAGCAGTATCAACGATCAAAACGTCTGAACCGCGTGCCCTTGCCGCTTTCAGCGAATCGAAGAGTACAGCAGCTGGATCAGTTCCCTGCTTCTGTTGAATCAACGGCACTCCAGTGCGTTCGGCCCAGATTGCCAACTGATCAGAAGCCGCTGCGCGGAATGTATCTGCGGCGCAGATCAAAACATCGTTGCCCTCATTCTTAATTCGTTGCGCGAGCTTTCCGATCGTTGTTGTTTTACCCACACCATTTACGCCTACGATCATCATTACGTAAGGCGAAATGTCTTCCGGGACAGTAGACTCGGATGCGACACCATGAGTCTCTGAAGCTTTGAGTATCGTGAGTAATTCGTTCCTGATCGCTAGCTTTAGTGCATCGATGTCGTTTATCTGTTTGCGTGCGACGCCACGACGCACAGTTTCAAGGATTTCCAACGTCGTGCTCACACCGATGTCTGCAGCAATGAGTGCTTCTTCGAGTTGATCGAGTAGATCATCGTCAATCTGCTTTCGACCAGCAAAGACTGTGTCGAGTTTCTCTGATAACGATTCGCGGGTGGCGGCAACCGCTCGACGAAAGCGCGCTGAGAATTCCTGTTCCAGCGCGGCTTCCTGCGCCTGCAGCTCCTCCATCGAAAGGTTGAGACCAAGAACAGAAGTCGCGAAAGGCGTTCTAACTGGCGCAGGTTTCGGCGAGGGTTCTCTTTTGGGTTCGACCGGTGTCGGCGTTGGACCACCACCCGTAACAACAGGGATTATCTCCTGTTCAGCTTCGATTGGTTTTGTGGTTGGGGGTTCCTGGACCGTTGTTGGTTCCTCACGTTCGGGTGCTGACTTCGGTTGGTTCAGCCCTAGCGTGACAAATTCGTCCCCTTTTTTACGTCTCCAAAAAAGTCCCATACTGATAGCGTGCGCTCGCGTTTTCTCCGTGTGTTTTTGTAAATCGCGATTATAAGCGTTACAGCCGCGTCCTCAAAAAGGAGCGCGGCTGTTAGTTAGACCGGAGATGGCGGAGACGGAGATGAGGGAAGAAACGGAGAATCGTAGAGACGGCTTCTCCCCATCTCCCCATCTCCCTTTCTCCGAGTTTACGCGGATATGCGATCCGGTTGGCTAGCTTCGACCGGAGGAGGCGTCGCCGTTTGCTGCCCTGGTTTTCTTAACTTAACTGAACCTGGTCGTATCTGTCCTTCTCGACACGCATCGGTGAAGGCCTTAACTACTGCGCGGTCGTAACGTGTATCAACAAAACTTTCGATGCGTGCGAGGGCATCTTCAAACTTCATCGCTCGCTGGTAAGGACGATCCGTCGTCATCGCATCGAACGTGTCAGCAACCGCGACGATCTTACCCATCAACGGGATCTCATCACCTTTCAAACCCTGCGGGTAGCCCCGGCCATCCACCATCTCGTGATGCATGTACATGCCCGGCAAAAACTCCTTCATCGCCGGAATCTGCGACATGATCTTGTAGCCCTTCTGCGGATGCTTCTTCATTATTTCGAATTCTTCGTCAGTTAACGCCGCAGGCTTCTTCAGAACGCTGTCGTCGATGCCGATCTTACCGACGTCATGAAGCAACGCACTGATTCGGATCTTTTCCACTTCATCATCGGATAGTCCAAGTCGTTGAGCGATCGCGACTGAAAAGCGAGAAACACGCTCAGAGTGACCACGTGTGTACGGATCTTTTCCGTCAATCGCAGCGGCAAGACCTTTCACAGTTCCAATGAAGAGCTCTCTGTTCTCCGCTGCTGAACGCTGAAGATCACCAATGAAGCTTTCAATCTGGTCCGTCATCATATTGAACGAGTTGCCGAGATCCCCGAGCTCAGTTCGACTGGTTACGTTGATGCGCTGCGAAAAGTCTCCGAAAGCAATACGATGCGCAGCGCTCGCAAGGTCACGCACCGGATGAGTCAGCTTTTTAGCGAAGAAGATACCGATAATTATTGTTAGTAGTGCCGCAACAAAACTTATCCAGAGTGTTTGCCAACGCATGTCAACCACTGAGGCAAGGGCGGCTGCTTCATCCTGAATCGCAACCACACCCAGGCGCGAATTCTTGTCCAGTTCAGCCGTTGCGTATGAACCCAACATCTCTACTGAACGACCGTTACGTGTAGCGCTGAACGGAGCAAGTGCTGATTGAACCTGAGCGCCAGACTCAAGCCAGTCCTGAACGACCTTCAAGTCGGTCATCGGCTTTTCAGAGAATGCGACACTTGCTTCAGGGTGGGCCACCGCGCGTCCATTTTGATCCACGACAAAGACAACCGGCAGTCCCGCATCGAGCAGTTCTCTTTCGCTCTTGGAGGTTGGCTGTTGCACTGCGTCAAACACTTCCTGAAAAGAGACGATGGCGACAACAGCGGCCATCACCTCTTGATCATTCGTGCCACCCAAAACGGGTACAGCAATAGTCAATGCCATTTCCTGTCCTGAACGAATGATTTGTGGACGGCTGACGACAAGCCCACGTCCACTCATTTTCGCGAGCACTTCGCCAACGCGCTGGTCCACTTCTTCCGCTTTGATTACATCCGGTTGAAATGCGCGATGGACAGTCCCCTTCACCGGCCACAAAGCAAGCGCTATAAGGTTGGGATCTTCCTGTAAAGTCTTTTGCAGACGTTTGTCGTAACCTTTATCGTCAAGCGTCTGAATACCGCCCGCGATTTCGAAAGCACGAGCGAGACCAGTCACAACGTCGCGATAACGTTGTCCATAGAGCTCGATTTGACGGGCCTTGTCCTGCACTAACTGAACCTGATAACGGCCTTCTACGGAGCGCAGTTCGTCAGCGCTGCGGCCGGAAAGCAAGACACCAGCAAACGCCAGCGGCAACAAGCCAACCAGCAGGAGGACTCCCAGAACAATGTAGAGGAGACGAATTCGTCCGAGTTTTTCGAGCATTCGTAGAAACGGGACTGTACAATCCGGAATGGTATTTACTGGCAGGTCCGGGGCGCCAAACCTATTTCGGTCGGCCCAGCTATTATTGTCGACCAGCCTTCCGAGTGTCAACGAGTTTTGGCACGGTTAAACCATCGAGAGGTTTCTCGTCTGATCTAGCCGTTCGGGCGTCTAAGTCTTTGAGCGCCAAGGCCGGAACGGCGCCAACAAGGAGTTTACAGCCCGCGAGTCCGCCACCGAATGGAAACAGTAGCGAGCGACGAGACAATTGTGGAGCGTGCCCTGACCGGCGATGCCGACGCGTTTGGTGAGATTGTGCGGCGCTGGGAACGGCGGATCTTTGCGCTCACATATGGAATGCTCGGTCGCGAGGAGGACGCACGCGATGCGACTCAGGAGACTTTTCTCGCTGCGTTCCGGAGTCTGCGAGGATTCCGTGGTGAGGCGAAAGTCTCTTCCTGGTTGCATCGTATAGCTGTCAACCAGTGTATTACTCGTCAGCGACGGGCGAAGGTTAGAAATGAGTCGGCGTTAGAAGATGAGCAAGAGAAGAATGCACAGCGTTTCGCATCACCACACAGTCGTTCGCCGCTGCGGCTCGTTGAGGTTAGTCAGGAGACTCAAGCGGTGAGGCGGGCAGTAAACAGTCTTCCTCTAGACTTGAGACAGGTGATTGTAATGAAGGAATTTGAGGAACTCACTTTTCGCGAAATTGCTGACGCACTCGAATTGCCACTGAGTACAGTGAAGAGCCGTCTGTATACTGCAATGAAGCAACTACAGATGCGTCTTCATAAGTTTGATAATCAAGCCGCTTAGGCTTAGGACGGAGCAATGAAAGAATTAACTGACTCTCCCATGTGTGAATTGGCCAGCGGACTCATCTCGTTTGTTTACGACGAATTGAGCCCGGCTGAGATGCAGGCATTTAAAGTTCATCTCAATACATGCCAGACGTGTGCGGCCGATCTGGATTCATTTGGCGACATGAGAACAGCGATCAGTCAATGGCGTTATGAGTCACTGACGGGCATGTCTCCTGCTCAGGAAGCTGCTGTTCCCGTGAATGCTCGCAGGAAGTCTGCAGTGGCTGCACTTCGTGAGTTCTTCGATCTCTCACCACTCTGGTTAAAGGGTTTGAGTTTCGCAGGGCTGCTCCTGTGCGCATTAGCTGTTGTTGCAATAATCAGACTGCAACAACCAGTGTCGGTTGTTCAAAACAAACAGCCCGACAAGACTTATAGCGAAGCACAAGTGAAGGAACTCATCGCAAAGGCCTTGGCCGAACAGGAAGCGAAGAACACTACTACGATACAAAATTCGAAAGCTAGCGAAGAGATTGTTCCAGAGAAGAAGCTCAGGCGCAGTGATTCACCCCCCGAAGTCGCGCGTAGCCGTCGTCCTTTATCTAGAGCTGAACGTGAACAACTGGCCGCTGATTTACGTCTTTCTAACTCCCGAGAAGAAGGCGTTATTCTAATCAGCGACCGAATCAACGAAGAATAGTAACGGGAGAATTAACGAGGTTATCTTATGCGAGTAATACAAACAGCTTTGCTAGTCGTTTTCATAACGACTTTTGCAATCGCCGGTCGGGCTCAGGATCCACAGGGCGATACACCGTCGCCGTCGCAACAGGATCCAATTAGTCAATTAAGGCTCACGCCCGAACAGCGAGAGAAAATCCGCGCCATTCGTTTGGAGAATAAGGATGAGCGAGCGGCGATAAACGCGCGAGTCCGCGAATCAAATATTGCACTCGAACAAGAGCTCGATTCTGACAACCCAAATGAAGGTGTAATCGATCAACGACTCCGAGACGTTGCGACCGCTCAAGCCGCCTCGATGAGGATGCGGGTGATGACCGAACTGAAAATCAGACGTGTCTTGTCTCCGGAGCAGGTTGCGCTTTGGCGGACAATCCGTCAACAAACCGCCAATCGGCCGGCCATTAATAACCAGCGACGCCAGGGTGTTGATACATTCCGCCCGAATCAACGTAACGGCGTGATTCCACTCTTCCAACGACGCAACCAGTTGCCGCAAAACCCTCGCCCCTAAATCCCTGTGACGCACTCAGGGAAATGGCCGGCCGCTAGTTACGGGCCGGCCATTT
>PSRF01000226.1 GCA_003175865.1 Blastocatellia bacterium | reverse complement strand
ACATTCATCGCAGTGGTCACTTTCGGCTTTCAGAGTTGGATCAATAACGTGCAAACGATGCCGAGCGATCTATTTCCGGCGTATGCCGTTGCATCAGTGGCTGGGCTCGGCGGCGTCGGCGCAGGCGTGGGAGCCATTTTGTTTACATTGGCTACCGGATGGGTCGTTGATCATTTTTCTTATGTTCCAATTCTCGTCGCAGCAGGCTTGCTTCCCGTGCTGGGAACAATGACGCTCTTCGCGTTGGGAGGACCGATCCGGCGACTATCGCTTGAATAAGTTTAGAATTCATTGTCCAACGTTCCGCGAAAGGAAGTCATGCCTTGAAGTGGAAGGATATTGATTTCTCGAATCTGATAATCGCAATCGGACGATCGATTTTTCTAGGAGTTATCGGCGCTTGCAAGACATTGACGTCTCGAATGGTTCTGCCAGAGGAAGGAGCTATCACTTCGGCGAGGCTGAAACGCTTAGGACCGAATGAGCTGTTAGGTGGCATCCACTGCTTCAACTGCACGCTCAGCACATTTTTGTGTGCCAAATTGTGTGCCCACGTCATAGCACTTCGAGCGTTAATGTTGAAGCGTATTCCTCAACTACCTGGACTGAATCAAGTGTTTATGTGTGAGAGGAGTTGCCTGGCATAGTATCGGTTATTCGAGCACAATCTGCCGTTCATTCTCATTTCAAGTCATGACTGGAAAAAATTGTAATTGAAACGATTCGACCTTGCGGATGTGTGCTCAATTCCAGAGATCGCAGAGCGAGTTGAGTTCATGGCAGCGGTGCAGAAAGTCTTGATCAGCTCGCTCACCGCAAAGGAATTTCTCACGACGAAATCAAGAAACAATTGACCCCATGGCTTACAAGCTAATCTGGTCTCACGCCACTCGCGATGATCTGCACGACATAGTCCCTCTTCATTGCACGTGACAATCCTGACCGCGCAACGTTCGGATGCGAACTCATTTCTGAGATAGATCGCTTACACTCATAACGGACCGCATGACTGATTAGGATGCTCATGCGGCTGCGAATCTTGCTGTTGGATCGGGTTCTCTTTGTATCTCACTAGGTCTGCCAGACGCAAAGATCTCACGATTTAAAACAGGACGGGCCAGACCATGATCTCGGTGTGTTAGGTGTCCAGAAAGCGCATCTCCATAAGGAATCGCCAATCGGAAGGCCACAAGAATGCAGAGGTGAACAAGAGCTGCTCTAATGGCTAAGCGATCTATTTTGCTTGCATAAGAAAAGATAGAGACGCACTTCGAACGCATTTCTCCTACTAATGATTCAGTGCGGAATCTGGATGTTCCCGCCTGCGATGACGATAGGTGCGAAGGTCATATCACCGACAATCACGCCGCTCGGATTGGTCAATTGCAATCCAAACTGATCAGCGGTACCAGGCTCCCCGTTGTCGACTACGGTAACGCGGAAGCCATAGTTGCCCACACCACTCACGGGACCCTTCCCAGTAAATACCGCAGTGTTACCAACGATTGCCAGTGATTGCATGACGTTACCCTTTATGATGATGTCACCCGCGGGTCGATGCTCGACATAGAGCAGTTGGCCCTGCGGAAAACCATTCTTCTTGTACTTCACGTTAAAACCGAAGTTTGACATGATTCCATTGTGGATAACTGTTCCTCCGCCCGAGACAAACCCGAGTGATGGGTCAAAGACGGTAACAACAGTTTCCCCGGAACCACTGTAGTAGTTACCGCCTATAGTGATCGTCACCTCATAAACATTCACGGGAACATTTGTAAACGTGCATTTGGCAGTGAGCGTGCCGCCGACTCCGCCTCCGGTTAAAGTTGCAGTAGCACAATTGATGGGCGAACCCGGAGCCAGTGGTGTCAAGGTCATCGAGATAGGTTCAGCTAGCGAGATGTCACCGAGACTACCATCTGCGACATCGTTAATTGCTGCTTGAAGCATGAATGAAAAAGCCGTACCTTCCGGTGAACTTACTTGCACAGTCATCGGGTTTAAAGCAGACGGCGTCACGATGGCATCTTCTTTTGAGACTGTTAGCGTGTTTGTCCCGCTACTGTTGGCGAAATACGGATTCGAGCTAACGAAGTTAGCCTTAATCGTGTGATTACCCGAAGCATTGGTAATTGTGTAAGACGTTGAATAACTACCAGTGCCATTGACCGGAACACTACCAACCAGCGCGCCGTCCAGGCGGAATTCCATCGAGCCTTCAGGATAGTCGCAGTCTGTCGCGAGCGTCGCGCTCAAGGTTGTCGCGTCGCTGTATTGCCCCGCCGCAGCGGCAACCGTCGTCGTAGTAGGCAATGGTGGACAAACAAATCCGTTCACGACAATCGAATCAATCCGCCAATACGAACCCGTAAGCGTTATTGAACTGTTCGAAGCCGCGCGGAACTTGAAACGCACGTTTTGTCCGTTGGCCGAGGCGGGTAGATTAACAATGGTATTTAAAAATCCATTCGAAGTGGCCGTCCAACCTGCACGGGATTGCAGCACACTCGTATTGCCGTCGAGTGTCCGAAAGAAGGCCCAATCGTAAGCGTCCGCTTCAAATGAACCGCCAGTGGCCAGAATGTCGACGAAGTCGCCGTCGTTGATGCTGATTTCCAACACACCACCATCCCACCCGAACTGCGAGTTGATGCTGCTTCGGAAAGTCAGTTGTGCACCCGTTGTTGGGATCGCGATCGAAGGCGACGTCAATTCACTTAATCCCGTTGTGGGGAGGAAGGATACAGACACCGCATTCGGTGCAGTGTCGGCGGCCGTCGTCGACGTAACCCACGATGGCGGCGTCGGTGAACCGGTAACTGATGAAGTCCAACCTGGCGGAAGCGCCGGAGCGATTACGCCGTCAAAATTTTCTGAGTAGATCAGCGTTGGCGTTCCAATTCGCAGTTGGAATGTTTTCGTCTCCGTACCCAGATTGCTTGTCACAATCACATCGATCTTCACTTTACTTCCGCAGGCTACATTTGACGGCACTTGATACCTGATATTCTGCATCACCGTCGCACCTGGGCCGATCGTGTTGTACGTTGCGGATCCACCACCCACGACTTGCGCTGAAACACCGGTGATTGCATTTGGCAATGGATTAGTCAGTGGAATCGATAGGCTTAGTTTTTCACCTACACCAAAATGTCCATCTGGATTGCATGGACCATCGGTGGGCGTTACCGTGCCCATTCCCGGAATGGGATAATCAAACGATTCCTTCACATTAGCAAAGTTCGAGATTGTTGCTCCGAAGCCAATTCCACGCGTCGCGAAACCAGCCCAGATGTCGAGTGCATCTTCGCTTCCGAAAGCGACGTCCGCGGCGAGCAACGAATTGCGTCCGGAGATAAAAGTCGGATTCGCTGGGTCAAGTTTCATCGCGTCGGTCGTCAATTGCATCATTCGGGCATTTCCGGCGGCGTATCCCAGTCGATGCATTACGCGAGCACGAACTTCCATCAAAGCCATACACCAAACTTCACCTACGTTGTGGACTTCCGTTGCGTCGAAACCAGTGTTAAAGAAAAGGGCCACATACGGATAAGCGCCATCCGAGACATCAATCTGATTTGGATCGACGTCGGCAAGAGTCAGTGGATTATGTGGTTTGCCATTTGGTCCTACATTCGTTTTGACAGCATACGGATAGCGACGCACTCCGAAATAGTAGTTATCAGTAAATCCAAAATCCGGCGCGAACTCAACATACCCACCAGCGCTGTAGATTCCATCAACATCTTCATCTGAGGATGATAAGATCATACGAGAATAAAAATCGGACCAGCCTTCACCCATACCTCGACTCATCATCGACTGTAAGCCCGACGCATTACTGTGCAAACGGTTTGACGTGCCGTGTGTCAATTCGTGAAGGACCAGTTCTTGATCCAAATCACCGTCGCGACCAAAACTGGAACCGTCCCATAAAAACATTTGCATTCGCGGCAGCGAACCGTCTGGCGGAGTCGAAAAGTTTGCATTATTCAATCCCGAAAAGTCCTGGGCTTCGGCCCGCACAAAATCATTACCAAGTCCACCGCGCCCGAAGTTATTCACCTGAAAGTTTCGTGCGGCTTCGGTAAATCCATATTGGTAAAGAATGTCGTGATAGCGGTTCGCCCAGAAGAACAGGTTTGTCACGGCTCCCGCACGATAACTGGTTCCTGTTGGAGCATCTGTGCCTAATGGCGGCGGATTGTAGGGAAAATCAAACATGCGTGCAGGCGAACCGGTAGGTCGTCCTCCCGGATCAATACCATTCGGTGCGACAAGATCTAAGCCTGCATCTACGTTGTTTCCTGTCGTAGTATTGCCGCCGTCCGGTATCCAGCCAAGATTGTCAAAAGCCGGGAGTTCGCTGATGTTAGTAATGGTGGTGCGCGAAATGCCCGCGCCTTGAATATTTGAGCCCGGCAATCCGACAAATGGTGAAAGCGGTGCTGGGCTGTCGCCATTGTAAATTGAGTAAGTCGCGGATTGCGTTTGCTCACTCGTGATGTTCTTTCTCCAGAGGAGATCGCCGCTCTGTGCGTCAACCAGCGTGTAGTAGGCGGGGATGTCCTGCCACAGGATCATTGACCAGGCAAGCGTTACGGCGCCTGAATCGAGAGGGAAATAAACCAGTTCTACTTTGATTTGTTCGGCAAATGGTCCTGGCTCAAAAACGTAGGAATTGCCATCGTCGGACGCCTCTTTAACAACCAGGTCCGCAGGATTGATCGATATGCCAATCGATGCTGCCGCCGCTGCGATTGCTCCTGCTGCTGAAGTCGCGGGCGAGACGCTCGAATTCACTGAAAGCTGATTCCTTAGTCGTTTACTGACATCGTAGCTTAGACCAGGGACGAGCAGTCCTGTTGTACGAATCAGTTCGCCGTCTTTTGTGAAACCGCCGCGAACGCTTCCCTGAAACACCGGAATACCATTGATCTGTTGCTCCAATTCAACCCACGACATATTCCCATTCGGATTAGTGTAGTGAGTAGTAGTCTTTAGTTGAGCAACTTGACTGGTCGTCAATCCATACAAGTCGTGATTATCCTCAATAAACTGCCGGACGATATCACCTCGGTCGATGCTCGAGCGCCCGGTCAGTTTGTGTGCGGCGCTAAGAACGCCGACAATTTCCGGCGTGTTGACCTTCTTGTTCCATTCCACTTCGAGGTTCGGCCGCTGTTTTGTGAGTCGCTCCTGCGCGGCTTCCATGGTCCGCTTTAGTTCCACCTGCTTTTGTTGTCTCGTGGTATCTTGCAGCCCCCGCTTCATCATCAGTGCTTGGCGGTTAGTCTCTTCATCACGAATATCGTAATTCTCGCTCTTGGGCTTTTGAGTTTGCGGCATTCTTGCCTGAGTCTTGCTTAATACACTCGAAGGTGGCGTCCAAATCAAAAAGATGGCACCCAGCGAAACGAAGCCAAAAAGCAGCCAATGGCGCAGGTTGAGGCGGAGAAAGCTTTGCATGAGTTTCCTTTCAGAGGCGCTAATTTCTTCCTTACTTCCTAATGCGCAAACCGCATCTGAAAGCTCTAACAACTGCGTCGACGTGGACCGGCTAACGTATAGAGACTTCGCTGAATTGTTCGCTGATGAGACCGGCACTCAAATACGACGCGACTTACATATCGAGAGGTTCTAGTCAGGTGGATCAAACCAAACTGGGGTAATGCTCTACCCCAGTGAAGTCCTTTAGAATCAACAAGCACTAATTTTCCCTAAGAAAGCTTCGAACTGCACTGCATCCACTGCTTCAACTGCACGTTCTGCACACTTTTGTGTGCAAAATTGTGTGCCCACTTTCACCCAAGACTTGAGCGAATTTTTCAGGGTTCTGTCCTTTATATATAGCGTTCTAAACATAAGGTCCGATTGAGTGTCTTAGGCCCGGACTGCAAGGCAGCGAGACTGAGGACCTTACAGCCGGTTAATTCTCACTGGCGAGTTTGCGTCGGATGCGCTCTCGAGCTTCGTTCGAAAGAGCAGGGGTGGGCGTTGTCTGCAAATCCAGAGACTCGGTACTTTTCACACGTGCGGCTTCACGAATTGTGTTTAGCTGTTCCATGTACCATTGGCACCGCGCACAGATCCAAAGGTGAAGTTT
>PSRF01000036.1 GCA_003175865.1 Blastocatellia bacterium | reverse complement strand
TTCGAGTCCCTGTCCGATAAATTAAAGCGTACGCTGAAGAATCTGCGCGGCGAGGGCGTACTGACGAAGGAGCATGTCGAGGCGGCACTCCGTGAAATTCGTCTCGCCCTTCTTGAAGCTGACGTTAACTACAAGGTCGCAAAGGATTTTATAGCGTCAGTCAAGGAAAAGGCCGAGGGTCAGGAGGTCTGGCAGGAACTAAAACCCTCGGAGCAAGTCGTCAAGATTGTTTTTGACGAACTTGTGAACTTGCTCGGCGGTCAGTCGTCCCGGCTGGTCTTCACAAAGCAGATTCCCAACACGGTAATGGTGGTTGGTCTGCAGGGTTCGGGCAAGACCACATCAACGGGGAAAATCGCCCGTTGGCTGGCGTCAAATCAGGATCGGAAACCGCTGCTCCTTTCAGTTGACGTTTATCGGCCAGCAGCGCGCGAACAACTGAAAGTAATTGCGAAGGCCACCGGCCAACAGATCTTTGAACTACCAGAAACAAACGACCCTTTAACGCTCGTGCGTGAAGCGCACAAACATGCACAGCAAACTGGGTTCGATACGTTACTAATCGACACTGCAGGTCGTCTGCACATCGACGATCAGCTGATGGAAGAGCTCGTTCGAATCAAGAACGAAACTCATCCCGTTGAAATTCTATTTGTTGCTGACGCGATGACCGGTCAGGACGCGGTTCGATCAGCCGAAGAGTTTCACCGTCGTGTTGGAATCACGGGAGTGATTCTCACGAAGATGGACGGTGACGCACGCGGTGGCGCCGCACTTTCGATCAAGCAGGTCACAGGTCAACCGGTAAAGTTTGTCGGTGTTGGCGAGCGTTACGACGCACTCGAACAGTTTTATCCAGATCGAGTTGCCCAACGAATTCTCGGAATGGGCGACGTGCTCTCGCTGATCGAAGAAGTTCAGGCAAAAGTCGATCAGAGTGAAGCGGAGGAGCAACTCAAAAAGCTTCAGAAGAACGAGTTCACGCTCGATGATTTTCGTTCGCAGCTCCGGCAAGTTAAGAAGCTTGGTTCTTTCTCAAAAATAATGAAGCTGTTGCCGGATCAGCTCCTCGGTGGCATGGGCATGCCGCAACTCAACGATGAACAATCGAAGTTGATGGAGCAGGAACTCAAGCGCACCGAAGCAATCATCGACTCGATGACGTGGGCAGAACGAAACGATCATCGCATTCTCAACGCAAATCGAAGACGACGAATCGCACGTGGATCGGGAACAAACGTTGCGCAGGTCAATCAATTGATCAAGCAATACGTTGATATGCGACAGATGATGCGGCAATTGACCAGTTCGGGTTTGTTTGGGGGTAGCGGCCTAAAAGGCAAAATGTTGAGAAGAATGACCGGCATGCCTGACATGGCGGGGTTTTCAGGCGATATGGATGAGATGCCGGCATTACCGTCAGGTGGTCCATCGCGGAAGAAGCTGAAGAAGAAACGAAAGAAGAAACGAAGGTAAGTGTTCGCGCAACGGTGAACACGTGAAGGAGGACAGAGTTGTTAGCAATAAAGTTAATGCGCACAGGTGCCAAGAAGAGTCCGTCGTACCGGATAGTCGTTAAAGAGAAGCAGTCGAAGCGCGACGGTGCCTATCTAGAAAACCTGGGCACCTATAACCCGACTCGCAATCCAGCGGAGATCAACTTGAATCTTGATCGAGTCAATTATTGGATCGAAAAGGGTGCACAACCCACTGACACAGTTAGTCGTTTGATTAAGGCCAGCGCCAAAGCTCAAGCTGCAACTGCAACAGCTGAAGCTTAGTTTTGGTTTATGTAAATTGCCATGCGAGAAGCAATCGAGATGATTGTTCGATCGTTAGTCGACAATCCAGACGCTGTCGACATTCGAGAGATCGATCGAAGTGGAACTACCTTGATTGAAGTGCGCGTGGCCCAGGAAGACGTCGGCAAGATTATCGGCAAACAGGGACGCACAATTCGGGCACTGCGCACGGTGGCACGCGTCGTTGGCGGTAAACACAACCGACGCTATGTGGTTGAAATCGTGGAATGAGTGAGACTGACCACGATAGTAAGGAATCGTTGGTTAGAGTCGCGCGGGCAGTCAGAACACGCGGGTTGAAAGGCGAAGTGGTTGCGGAACTGCTGACGGATTTTCCGGAACGCTTCGAAGATCTCGACGAACTGGTGGCAATAGCACCTGATGGAAAAACCATCGTCGTCGAGCTTGAAAATTTCTGGACTCAGAACGGTCGCGGCATTCTGAAGTTTGTGGGTTTCGACGACCCAGACACCGCCCGGATTTTTGTTGGTTACGACTTCGCAGTTCCCGAAGCGGACCGGGTCTCGCTCCCGAAGGACCAATATTACAACTGGGAGTTGGAAGGATGTGCTGTCAGGCAGTTGAACGGCGAGCTCGTGGGCAAAGTCAAAGAGATATTGAAGACGGCTGGCCCAGATATCCTGGTCATCAGTGTTGACAATCAGAAGGAAGTTCTTGTTCCGCTTGCCGAGGAGATCGTATTGAAGATCGATACGGTGAACAAGACAATCGTGATTGACCCGCCCGAGGGTCTGCTTGAGTTATAGTTCTTTGATCGACGCGTAAGGCGTCAACAGAACGACTTTCACATATGCTGCGCTTCGATATCATCTCGATCTTTCCGGAATTCTTTCGCGAGACTGTCGATTACGGAATTGTGAGACGAGCGCGCGCTGCTGGTTTAGTCGAAATAACGGCCCATGACCTGCGACGATGGACCAGCGATAAACATCATGTCGTTGATGATCGACCGTTCGGCGGTGGCGACGGAATGGTGTTGAAGCCAGAACCACTGTTCGCTGGGGTCGAAGCGTTGACCGGCAAAGCCCGGCGTGAAGACTTTGCACAAGACACGCGGGTCGTTTTGCTCTCGCCGCAGGGACGCGTTTTTTCTCAGGCAGTTGCTCAAGAGCTCGCGGAAAACTCTACTCAGATCGTCTTGTTGTGTGGTCGATATGAGGGCGTTGACGAGAGAGTCTCAGATGCTCTGGTCACTGATGAATTGTCGATAGGTGATTATGTGTTATCGGGAGGCGAAACTGCCGCGATGGTGATGATCGATGCGGTCGTAAGATTGTTGCCGGGAGCGTTGGGAAGCGATACGTCGGCAGTGTTTGAGTCGTTTTCAGAAGGTTTACTTGATTACCCGCATTACACGCGACCACCGGAGTTTCGTGGAATGAAAGTACCGGATGTTTTATTGAGTGGGAATCACGCTGAAATTGAACGTTGGCGAAAAGACGCTGCACGAAGAAAGACGCAGCGAAACAGACCAGACTTGTTGAAATAGTTATTTTAGTGAGCGCGAAAAAGATAAGTGGATTAACGACACGGTATCGTCGCTCGAGAGCAAGGAGCAAACGAAATGAATCGCTTAGATAGAATTGAAACAACTCAGTTGCGGACAAACATTCCTCGGTTCCAGCCGGGCGATACCGTTCGGGTTCACGTTCGAATAAAAGAATCAGAAACCAAGGAGCGATTGCAGGCATTCGAAGGTGTTGTGATCGCACGAAAGCACGGCGGTGCGCGCGAAACGATTACTGTCAGGAAGACTAGTTTCGGTGTTGGTGTCGAGAGAATCTTTCCGTTGCACGCAACCATCATCGACCACATTGATCTTATTAAGAAGGGCCGCGTTCGACGGGCGAAGCTTTACTATCTTCGGGGACTACGTGGCAAGGCGGCTCGAATTCGTGAACGCGACACGCGCGGTCAACAGAACGAAGACGCGCAGGCCACTGGTGCTGGTAAGAGCAAGTAAATACTTGCTTCCACCTAACCGAAGAGTCAGTTCCTAAATGGGAGAACCCGATTGCGTATCGCAATCGATGCTCATTCAGTTGGCACCAAGTTGGGTGGCAATGAGACCTACGCATCCAATCTCGTCGAAGCGTTGGCTCAGATCGACAATTCAAACGAGTACACCCTTTACGTCACTACTGAGGAGGCCTACGATCGATTCACAAACCGCTGGACGAACTTCAAGGTTCGTTCTACGAGGCCTCACACTCCGCTCATTCGCATTCCACTTACACTAAGTGCTGAGTTACGTAAGAATCCCGTTGACGTTTTACACGTCCAATTCACGGCACCACCGTTCTGTCCTTGTCCTGTCATAGTCAGCATTCACGATCTATCGTTCGAGCACCTGCCACACACATTCAATCGACGCAGTCGCACTCAACTTCGTTTGACCGTGCGTCGATCTGCTCGCCGGGCGGCACGTATATTGTCTTTGTCCGAACACACCCGACGCGATATCGCTGAGACTTACCGAATTGATCCAGCGCAAATCACCGCTATTCCACCTGCGGCTCCAAGTCACTATGGTCCAGTGGTTGACGAAAAAGAACTTCAACGCGTGCGACATACTTACGGAATAGAAGGCGAATACGTTTTGAGCGTAGGTTCCATTCAGCCCCGTAAAAATTTGGCAAGACTTGTGCGCTCTTACGCGTCGCTTCTAGCCAAGTACCCGGGCGGTAGATTTCCGAAGTTAGTGCTCGTCGGAAAGTGCGCGTGGTTGTACGACGAAACGTTTCGCACACTCCAGGAAACTGGCATTAACGACTCCGTCATTCTTACCGGGTACGTACCAGAATCAGATTTACCGGCACTTTATTCAGGATGCTCAGCTTTCGTCTATCCGTCCTTCTTTGAAGGATTCGGCTTGCCACCTTTGGAAGCAATGAAGTGCGGGGCTCCGGTTATCGTGGGAAATATGACCAGTCTCCCTGAAGTTGTCGGTGATGCAGCTTTGCAGGTTGATCCGTTTGATGAAAAGGAAATCGCGTCAGCCGTCGAACAAATTGTGAATGATCAGGGCCTTCGTGATAAGTTACGCGTCAAGGGCTGGGCCAGAGCAGAGATGTTTGATTGGCGAGAAACGGCTCGGCGAACGCTGCAGGTATACGAAGAAGTAGTCCAAGGTTCAATACCAGCAAATTCCCCCGGCACGGGGTTGGCAAGTTAGGCTTGCATTTTTAGGAGGAAGACCAGTGCGCATTGCCATTCTTGGCACTCGTGGTGTCCCGGCTAGTTATGGTGGCTTCGAGACATTCGCCGAACACCTCTCAACTCGTCTGGTCGCTCGTGGTCATGACGTAACCGTCTATTGTCGTTCACACTACGTCTCACCTCGTCAACTTGAGTATCACGGCGTTCGACTTCAAGTCCTCCCAACAGTGCGCCATAAATACTTCGATACAGTTGTTCATACTTTTCTCTCCGCTATTCACGCGGTTCCACGTAGGTTCGACGTTGCGCTGATTTGTAACGCTGCAAACGCACCGTTTAGCCCGATACTTCGTTTCACAGGTACGCCCGTCGCAATCAACGTCGACGGACTTGAACACAAGCGTAAGAAATGGGGACGACTCGCCCGGCGTTATTACAAACTTGCCGAATACCTCTCAACGCTGCTTCCGAATGAAATGGTTACGGACGCGCAGGTTATCCAGGACTACTACCTGGCCCAACATCACGCACCTTCAACAATGATTGCGTATGGAAGTGAAGTGGAACGACGACCTGATCGCGAGACTGTTCGAAAGTGGCGTGTAGAACCAAATCGGTATGTGCTGTACGTCTCGCGACTCGAGCCTGAAAACAATGCTCACCTGGTAATCGAAGCATTCAAGAAAGTTCGATCTGCTTATCGACTGTTAGTGGTCGGCGACGCTCCCTATGCTGAACAATACATAGCAAGTCTGAGAGCACTGG
>PSRF01000361.1 GCA_003175865.1 Blastocatellia bacterium | reverse complement strand
CGGTTCCAGGGTATCGCCTCTTATACTTGGTCCCACTCGATCGACATTACTTCCGCTGATATCGTGTTGAATCTGCCGAATACAACACTGAATCCGAAAATTGATCGTGCGTCGTCAGATTTCGATATTCGTCATTCGCTTTCAGCAGCCGTTACTTATGACATCGGTCATGTTACGGAGAAACGCTTCCTCAATCACATTCTTCGCGACTGGTCGATCGATAGTGTTTTCAGAACACACACGGCGACTCCAATCAATGTTGTCACTGGCAGACGACTGCAAACGACTTTTGGCATCGCCCGACCCGATCTGATTCAAGGAGTTCCTTTGTATGTTAAAGACACCAGCGTAGGTGCTGGGTGGCGCATTAATCGCGCAGCGTTTTCTATACCACAGCAACTGCGACAAGGAAGTCTGGGACGGAATGCTTTAAGAGGTTTTCCCGCAACGCAACTGGATTTTGCACTTCATCGAGAGTTCCATTTAAGTGAGAGTGTGGTACTGCAATTTAGAGCCGAGTTCTTCAATATCTTCAACCATCCAAACTTTGCGGATCCTGAAGGCAATCTCAGCACAGGTGCACTCTTCGGACAATCGATAATGATGCTGGGCAGAAGTCTTGGCGGGTTGAATCCTCTCTACCAGATCGGCGGACCTCGCTCTACCCAATTTGCACTAAGGTTAGAGTTTTAAAAGCGGCTCACCTGCGCTTGTAGAGAACCCCGATACATCGGGGTTCTGTAATTGTCTGAATAAAGAAAGGTCGTCGGCCCTAGCGTTCTGGTCTGGTTATTCGACCTATCGCAAAACCGGCACCGAAGACCATGATGAGGAGGATGAACACAGGTATCATCATCACAAACGAATCCAATACTTGTTGCAGCATGTCTGGAATCTCCTAACTCGGTTCTGATTGCGATGAGGAATGGGGTAGATCCACTCTAATCCAACTAGCGTCAAGCGCACAAGAGATACAGTCGTTCCCTAAGTTTGTAGGGGCGGCTCTCTGTGGCCGCCCCAAGTGGAGGATCATTTCGGCAGCAGGGCGGCCACGGAGGGCCGCCCGACAGTTTTATGTCACGGCCTTTCGGCGAAACTGGCGCAGACCCAGTGCCAGCAGCAGTGAATCGAACACCAACAACGCAAGGAGAACTGCAATCACCGGCAGGTGTGGAAACTGCGGCACGAGCGTTCCACGTAATCCCTCGCTCGCGTACACGAGTGGGTTAATCAAAACGACCTTCTGCAGAATCGGAAAGTTTGCAAGAGCGCTCCAAGGATAATACGCACATCCAAAAAAGATCATCGGCGTGAGGACCATACTAAACATCAAACCGATTTGCGTTTGACTAATGCTGCACCCAAGCGCCAGCCCACCACACGCAGACAAAAAAGCAACTAGCACGGTGACGCCAGCGAAGGTCAACGGCGACTGAAGATTCAATTCAACGGGACGTAGCAACAACCACGCTGCTGGAATTACCGCGAGACCTGCGACGACCGCCTGAGCAGCTCCGAAGAAAACCTTCTCAATAGCAAGCCAGTCATTTTCGATGGGCGCCAGCAGCCGATCTTCAATCTCGTGAGTGAACTGAAATTCACCGATAAGCGGCATTGCCACTGCCCAAACGCCAGTGAAGATCATGCTGATCGCCATGATGCCGGGCAACAAGAGGCTCTTGTACGCGTTTGGCATGTAGCCGCTCCGCACCATCACGCGTCCGAAGATGAAGACGAACATCATCGGTTGTAGAAAGGTCTGCAGCAGGAGTGGAATAAAGTTGCGTCGTGCGACATGAGCGTCACGCGCCAGCAGTGCCAGGAAAGTTTTCCAATTCATCTTAATTGTCCGATAAGCTTCAGCTTGTCGTATCTAACCAAAAATCCAAGCGCAGGGTTTTCCGTGTTGTCGGCGGATCTTCTCGCTCAGTCTCGCAAGCTTCGTCCCGTGTGATGGAGGAATAGATTCTCCAAACTTGGCTCCGAAATATGCACGTCAGTCAACTCAACTCCATTTGCCGCTGCGAGATTTGCAATCTCCGATACAAGTGAACCCCCACGATCTGCATAAACATCTACACTACTCTCATCGTCACCAGGTTCCGGCTCAATCAATCGTACTTCTCGCACACCGCCCAAGGTCTTAAGTCGCTCGATCAGCTCAGTTGAGTGTTTGCTGAATCGCACACGCAGTAGAAAACCACCCGGAACGGACGCTTTCAATTCCGCCGGAGTACCTAATGCAATGTTTTGACCGTGATCGATGATAGCGAGTCGCTGGCATAACGCATCAGCTTCTTCCATGTTGTGTGTGGTCAGCAGGATTGTCTTACCACCCTGGTTGTACTCACGAATGATCTCCCAAAGCAGCAAACGTGTCTGTGGGTCGAGTCCGGCACTTGGTTCGTCTAGAAACAGCACTTGTGGATCGTGCATCATTGCGCGTGCAATTGAGAGGCGCTGCATCATGCCTCCTGAGAATCCACGCACCATCTGATCGGCACGATCTGTTAGCTTGAACCGATCGAGCAGTGCACTTGCACGAGCAGCTCGAGCACGTGAATCGAGACCAAAATAAGCGCCGTGAAAGAGCAGGATCTCGCGAGCTGTTAGTGAGAAGTCAAGGTTCGGTCGTTGCGCGACAACTCCGATCAGTCGTTTCACTTCGACTTGTTGCGCCCAGACATCGTAGTCGCCAATCCACGCCTGGCCATTTGTCGGTCGCACACGCGTTGTAAGAATGCCGACGGTAGTCGATTTGCCTGCGCCGTTTGGACCAAGCAAACCGAATATCTCACCGGGCAGTACTTCGAGCGACAAACCATTCAGTGCAACAATTTCGCGAGTCGGAGCGCCCTTGCCAGGAGAACCGTTTTTGTCTGTTTTAGGTTTACGGCGTGGTCCAAATCCACCACCTGCGGCGAGCGGCGGTGGAGATGTAAACACCTTGCGCAGTTCGTGTGTACGAATACCGGCTAACATTTTGGAGTGCGCCGACTCCGTCGGCGCTTTGTAATCGGAAGTTAACTTAAGTGCTTGGAGTGCGGCAACTGTGTCGGCGCCTTTAAAAAAGCGCTGACTGAGTCAGCGCACTCCAAAAAGAAAATGGCGTGATCTGCAATACGCGCGGATGGTAAACGCGAAGAAGAAAAATGACAATACGAGCGAGGGTCCACAGATTACACAGGGGAGTTAACACATCTGCGTAATCTGTGGATGATTTTTATGCGCCTTGTGACTTCGCAGGTTGATAGGTTCCAGGAACAGTTCTCGCAGAGATGCTCAGTCGATTCCAGGAATTGATCGCAGTTACTGCGAGCGTCAGGTCCGCAATTTCTTTCTCATTAAACAATTTCGTCACGCGCTCAAACACCTCATCAGGCACGTGTCCATCTTGAATGTGGGTTACAGCCTCAGCCCATGCTAATGCCGCGCGTTCGCGATCGGTGTAGTACGGTGATTCCTCCCATGCATCCAAACCGTAGAGTCTCTGCTCAGATTCACCTGCTGCACGTAGGTCCTTCCAGTGCATGTCGATGCAATATGCACAACCATTGATCTGCGACACGCGCAACTTGATCAAATTCTGCAACGACTCTTCCAGTCCACATTGCTGCAGATAGTGTTCAATCCCCAACATCGCGTGGTATGCCCCACGCGCAGACTTCAAGTAATCAATTCTTGGTTCCATTTCAGTACTCCTTCCCATCATTCAACAAGTTGTCTACCCAATCCGAGGTCTCCTGGCTTTAAGCGCTTAGGTTGCCGGATCCTGTTGGTGAAAGCAGTCGTCTAATGAGATGGCCCATGCGGTCCAACTCAATGGGTTTAGTCAAATAACCTGACACGCCAACATCGTACGCCGCGCGTTGAAAACCTTCCGTTCCAAACGCCGTAACTGCAATTATCGGTATATCTCTTAGAATTGCGTTATCCTTCATACGACGCGTGGCAGCGAGACCATCCAGGGTTGGCATACTGATGTCCATTAGAATAAGGTTTGGCGTGGTTTGAGTCGCAACCGCAATTGCGTCTTCACCGTTACTAGCGGTTACGACGCGATAGCCTTCACTCTGAAGATAAAGGCTGATCATCGCAACGCTATCTGCCGAATCGTCAGCCACAAGGATTAAATATTTGGATTCAATGTTCGCGTGAGACTGTTGTTCCTTTTCGTTTCTTCCGATCTGTGGAAGTCCCGATGTCGCTAGTGGATCCTTTGGTTTCATCGTAGAGATTATAGCCACAGATCACGCCGATTCCTCAGGCGCCGTTAGTGGGCATCGAAACACTGTGAAGGCTTCGTCACAAATTCGTGTCTCGCGGTGTTAAAAAGAAAAGCCATTCCTTTCCGTTGTGGTTAGAACTTCACTTTAACGCGGCATTACGACAAGGGAGCGATCGATGGACACCTTAACAAAAGACCTTCGCGTTGGCGTTCGAAGTCTTCGCAAACGACCAGGCTTCACCGCCATAGCAATTTTGACACTTGCTCTCGGCATCGGAGCTTCTACTGCGATCTTTAGCGTGGTCGATGGGGTGTTGTTGCGACCTTTGCCTTACCCACATGCGGAACAAATGGTGCAACTGCGTGAGATTAACCCTCGCGGCGGGCGAATGGCGTTTGCCGAACTAAATTTTCTCGACGTGCGCACCCGTAATCACGTGTTCTCGAGCATAGCGCAATACAGTGGATCTCTATCAACAGTGAACGGCGGCAGCGAACCGGTTCGCGCGTACGCGTGCGCGGTGTCATCCGACTTCTTCAATGTGCTCGGTGTCCAGCCGATTGTGGGACGTACGTTCACTCCCGAGGAGAGTAGCACCACAGGTTCGCCAGTAGCCATTGTCAGCTATGGCTTTTGGCAACGTTTGCTGGGTGCTAAACCAGAGCTATCGGGCACAAAGTTGCAATTGGACGAGAAGAGCTTCGCCGTTGTTGGTGTGATGCCGCAGGGACTTGGATTTCCGCAAAGCGCTGAAATTTGGATACCTCGAGAACAGTTCCACGCTGACGTTTCGCGGTCAGCTCATAATTGGAGTGTTGTCGCACGCCTGCGTCCGAACGTCTCCGTGGAGCAAGCTCGAGCTGAGGTAAGTACGATCTGGAGACAGCTAAAGCAGGAGAATGGCAAGGACATTAACGCAATAGATTTCACAGTTATTCCGCAGCAGGAATATATCGTTGGGACCGTACGCAGTCCGCTGTTAATGATTCTTGTGGCAGTCGGATTCTTGCTGGTTGTCGCCTGCGTGAACGTTGCAAACTTGCTGTTGGCCCAGGCGACTACAAGGCAACGTGATTTCGCCGTCCGCACCGCGCTGGGGGCAACCCGTCTTCGTCTTGCGCGTCAATTCATCACTGAGAATTTATTGCTCGTTCTGACCGCGGGCGCCCTCGGCGCTGTTATTTCATTCTGGGGAGTGAAACTGCTGCTTGCCCTAAATCGACAAGCGTTGCCGCGAGTGAATGAAATCGGAGTGGATACTCGAGCAGTCGCCTTCACCTTTGCTCTTTCGCTGTTGGTAGCGACAATTCTTGGCCTTGTCCCTTTACTTCGATTCTCTGTCAGAGATCTGGAGAGAAGTCTTAGAGAAACAGGCACCGGCGCACGTGGATTTGCGGGACGATATCTACGGAGTTTGTTGGTCGTTGCACAAACCGCCTTGACACTCGTGTTAATGATCTGCGCAGGATTGTTAGCGAGGAGTTTCTATCGACTTTTGCAGGTCGATCCCGGATTTAAGACCGACAGAGTAGTGGCTATGGAGTTATCGCTTCCGAGTCCTCCCTCGGATGAACAACGCTACAAACAATTCATGCAATCCTACAAGCGTCTAATGGAACAGGGCATCGCTCCCGAAGCGAAAGTACAACTTAGCACTCAAGAGGAAAGGCTAAGACTCTTTCAGAAGCAACTCCTCGAGCGGTTAGGTTCAACTCCCGGTGTCAGTGCCGCCGGTGTGATTAG
>PSRF01000211.1 GCA_003175865.1 Blastocatellia bacterium | reverse complement strand
GATGACTGATAGCGCCACATTCCAGTCGCAAGTGGAAAAACACTTCGGCGGTCTAGTACTGATCGGAGAAAAGCTTACGCTTGAAATAATTCAAAAAGGCATTGCCGCCAGCGGTGTTGGCTTGGACCATACGATCGGTGAACGTGTCGTCGCTGTTGGTGACAACTCGCGAAACCGCGAGTTCGAAGAATTTTTTATGCTGACGGATCGTCAAATCACAGGCAGGCATGGGCGGTCGTTCTTTCAATCGGGCCTGGAAGAAATCGTGAGCGTAAGCGAAGGCAGCAGTTTTGGTATCCCCACAGTCAGGTTGCAGAAAACAAGTGGGCCAATCGAAATTAAGATTGGAACGCTCTCGCGACAAGTCATTCCGTACTTGCGTGAATTGTGCGAAAGGCCAGCTGGTACTCGAACACCACAAGCCAATCCTATTCCTACACCTACCCCGTCGGATTTAATGAACGATAGCTGGGCCAGCACAAATGCTGCGCTCCTTGGGCCAGCTTGCGAACAGATGATGTTGGTGGTCGTTACCAGTTTTCGTCGAAACACGCTGTCGTTCGAGGCGTCAAGCAATCTGATTACACGCATCATTCTTCAGAGCCGAAATTCGTTGTTCGGCCGTGGGATGGCGAGTGGATGGTGGATTAGCCCACTGCCACTGGGCGATCTACAGGAGGCGATCTCACGACTAGTCGGCTCGCCCAGGAATGTCAGTCAACACCCGAATCTTGTTGTAGGTGATTTCGATCTACCGCGTAGCGGAGCTGCCACGAAAGCGGTTGCGTCGAGCGCCGCTGGACTTGCCGCCGCAGCGCTTTTCGGCGTGGGCTGGGTCAGCGTTCCTCGAAAGACCGTCAGCCGACTACGCATCTCACTAAGCTGCGGGCCCGGGATGACCTGCTTTCAAATAGACGGCGCTGAAAGCAAAACGTTTGTGCGCCTTTCATTTCTCATGCCGAGCTTATTAAGCAAGTGTCTCGAGGTCTTAAACAACCTCGAGGAGATTCTCCTTTATCGGCGAGTGCTTTTCGGGTGGGAAGAGTCTGCGGCTCAGTTGCTAATGAAAAGTGACGACGAGTTAAGCGAGCGACTGAGACAAATCATCCGATAAGAAATTGGAGGGGCGGTCCTCCGTGGCCGCCCGATGAGATTCGTTCGTCACCTGATTAGATATTTCGTCACTTAGGAGGGCGGCCACGGAGGGCCGTCCCTACAAATTAGGACACAACCAAGTCGATTGCTCAATGTGCGATGAAGCGAAAATCGTTATTCATTGCGGGTGCTTTGCTAATCATCATCAGCGTCATTGCGTTCGCGCAACTTCGTCGAGTTCCAGCGCCAATTCTTGGCTCGTCACCAACATCGTCGCCGCTCAGCACCAACAAGCGCAGCAATGTTGTTGGTGATCCAATTGTTGCATCTCAAACTGTCGGTCCAATAGATCGATCAGTCGTCGCTGGTGGAGGTGGCACAAGTACCGGTGGTCCTTTTCGCTTAGATGGCACCATTGGAGAGCCCAGCGCTGCCACTATTGAATCGGGCGGTAGCTTCGCAATGAGCGGAGGATACTGGAATGTCTTAGATGACACTTCATCTCCTGGTCCTTCACCAACTCCCTCCGCTAGTCCTTCACCAACTGCAACCCCGACGCCCACACCGAATCCTTCGCCATCACCAACTCCTTCTGATCAAATTCAACTCTTGTTGGATAGTTCGGGTCCGGATCTTAACCAGGCGGTTGCTGTCGACTCGATCTTTTTCATGCGCGATCCGTTTCCAGTCGTCAATGAAACCAACTTCATCGCACAAGCAAATGATAGAAACACTCGTCTGATCTTGTTCGCTGCTAATCTAATGTTGGCCCAGCGCGAAACTGCGTCCGCAGTTACCGTTGGTCTCACTGATGCAAACGGGCAAAGCTACAACATTCCCGCTGAAGATGTGCGCCCCGTCCCGAATTTCAACTTCACGCAAGTAGTCTTCCGACTTCCGGACAATCTTGCGCCTGGACACTGCGCCGTTCGATTAAGTCTGCACAATCAAGTTAGCAATGCTGCCTCGTTCAGAATTCGCATGTAACCGCTGCACCAATATTCGATCAGCGCTACAGAGGAAGGACCCGCTACGGAGAAGGGATCTGAACGAACCAGCAACTGTCCGAGCTATAAAATAATTAGACACCACCTGCTTCAGCAGCGTGGAGCTTCAACTTCTCGCTACACCCGGCGCCGGACACTCTAGAGATACGACCTGCTTTAGCGGTGTGGAGTTTCAGCTTGCGTGTTCTAGCGAGAAGTTGAAGCTCCACGCTGCTGAAGCAGGTGGTGTCCAGATTTCTTTTCTCAGCTTCTATCGCTTGTGGCTTTCCGAAAACATGAATTGCAGAACCGAGGCTTACTCAGAAAAAAGACGCAACCGAAAACTCTCAGTTCTGCACTGCGATCTGGTACTGCTCTAACTTTCCATCCGGCATCTCGTAAGTCCATGCACGCAGACTCTTGTTCTCAAACCGCACCAGGTAAACGCGCAACGTCATCCCACCACGCAGCCCCTGGCGCACCTGCGTGAATTGCTTTGGTGCACCCAGCGGTCCGAGGCCACTCGCAAAATCCTGTAAGGCTTGTTCACTAAAGTAAGCATTAGCGTTCTCGGTGAACAACGACCGATCAATTGTCGCGTGTTGCAGACCTTCAAAGATCTTCTTTGCTTGTTCCAGCTTTGCAGGTGTTGCAGGATCATTGGTCTCAAAGAGTAACGGGACGATGCCGTGCGCAATATCACCTGACGCAGACGCAGCATCTTGATTCGTTAAGGCCACAACCGAAACTCTTTCATCCGGAAAAACGACGCTCTCGGCAGTGAAGCCTGAAACTTCTCCGCCGTGCGATACGGCACGGTGTCCCGCCTCGGTACCCAAGCTTACACCCAGCCCATAACGCGTTCCCAGACCATTCACGAGTTGCATTTCACGTTCTAGCTCGCGATACGAATTTGGTTTCAATAGCTTCTGGTCCATGATGGAGATATTCCACTTCGCCAGATCCTCAGCGGTCATCGCCAACTCCCCTGCAGCGAACAACCAGCCCGGCCCTTCCTTCGGAGCGACTCGCAATGGCCCAAGGGCGTAACGCAGGTAACCTGTTGGATCGGTGTCGCCCAATCTCTTCTCATCAATATTTGCCACACTACTCATTCCCAACGGCACAAAGATCTTCTCGCGTAAGAACTGGAGTAGTGGTTTACCACTAGCCTTCTGAATAATCGCGCCGGCAATAACATAGTTCGTATTGCTGTATTGCCACTTCGTTCCTGGATCGAAATCCAAAGGTTTGCGCGCCCACATATCCATAATCCTTGCCGCCGTAACTGGCTTCAACATCATCGGCATCACGTAGTCCTGTGGCCAGTAGTCCTGATAACCCGATGTATGTGACAACAATTCACGTATCGTAACTTCGTTAGCGCGTGTAAGGTCGGGAATGAACTTCGAAACTTTGTCGTCCAGCGACAGTTTTCCCTGTTCTTGCAGAAACAACACGGCCGCGGCAGTGAATTGTTTACTGATGGATCCAATGCTGTAGCGCATGCCTGGTGCGGCAGCGACTTTTGGATCAAGTCGCGCGGAGCCGTAGGCATTTAGGTAAACAATCTTCCCATCTCTGACTACAGCAATTGAGGCGCTTGGCACTCCCGACTGAGACAGCGCATCCGTAGCAAGCTTATCGATCTTTGCTTTAAGTTCGGCGGAAACTCCGTCTTGTGCTAAGACTTCCTGTCCGAGAATTGTCGAGGCAACGAGCAACGCGGCAGCAACAGCAGCTATAAAGATAAAACGCTGCATGAATTCGCGTGTTTGAAACATAGTCTTCTCCTGAAATCAAGTTAACGAGTCAAGTTGAATAGATTGATGCGAGCATCGAGAGATTAAGTGCGTTGAATGCAGACTTCAAGTAATGAGGACTCATAAATCTCTGCATTCGTTCTGCGTCCTCTAGATCTCGACACTGCATGTCGTCACTCATTATTCAAAATCTTCAGGCCCTCAATCATCGGCTCGAATTCCAACAGCGTCTCTTTCTTCACTCCCCACGTAGTAAACATGTAACCCAATAGTTTTGGACTTCCAGTCTTGCGGCTGTAATCAATCAGAGCTTTTGTTGCATCGACATTCTTCCAACCTGCCGGTAACACTCGAAATCCTTTATCGATAAATGTCGGGATTGAAGGGTAACTGTCTCTCAGTTCGTAATGCCACGGACAAAGAATGATGTCTTTCGGAATCAAATCGATGGCGGCAGCAGTTCCGTTCTTCGACGCTTCCCATTCACCAAACTCGTACTTGTTTCCGTCAATCAGTCGATCAGCCCACATCAACATTTCAAGATGTTTCTTGCGCACAATGTGATCGTAGATCTCTTTGACCGCATTCGCGAACAGCACCGACGGATCCTTTCCTTTAGTCGCTGGTGAGAGTTCATGGCCCAAAAGAAAAATCTCATCCATACCGACATGTAACGCATCTGCACGAAACGCATCAACGATCTCGTCCATCAATTGAAAGACGACTTTCCAAACTTCCGGATTGAGTGGATCCCACTCACGACAATACAGGCCTTCATTATTCGCGAAAGCACCCGGCGTGAGATCGAAGTTTGGATAAGCGGTCAGGAGTGGAAACGTCTCGGCCTTCCAGGACTGATGACCAAGCGACTGGAACTGGGGAATCAACCGAATGCCAACCTTCTTACATTGAGAGGCAAATCGCCTCGCCCCATCTTTTGTAATTGGATTCGTCCCACGTCTGAGCTCAGGGTGTGACTTGAAATCGAAGTTGTAATCAACCTCGAGAACGATCACATTGATGCCCTGTTTCGCAAGGCTTTCCAGATTCTGACCTAGTGCATCCAAGGCCGCGTCATTGTTGTAGTCAAGGAGGTGAACTGCTCGCCAAGGTTTTGAGTCCTTCGCTTCAGCCGGCATCCAGACAACGCAAATCAGTAGGAACAGTGTGGTTGGGAATAGTCGCTTCATGGCTAAACCTTGGCGATCAGTAGTGGCCTGAACATTAGGTCAGTCAATGTGAATGGTCAATCTGAAAATTAGACTAACTGCCTCGACTGTCAACGCGGGCATTGGACCTACAAAAGCTAGAATTGCAATAGTAAAAATGCTATAAACAATGCCCTACTCCACCCCGAGTTTTCACTCCCGACGCTTTAACCATTTGCTGAATCGAAGCATTGGTTAATAGCTTTTCACAAGGGGGCATAGATGTGCAGAAAGTTTCCCATTCTGTTGTTGCTGATCGCATCTGGCTATTACTCATCGACAGCGCACGCACAAGTAACGAGCGATGCTAAGCAGCCTCAAGGAACTATTCAAAACCAGACAACGACCCCGAACTCTGTTCCATCGGTAATTTCCGCATCGTTACAACCAGACGCTGAAGCCAAAAAGCTCTATCAGCAAGGTCTCGATCAAACTGACGCGGGCCAGCTGCCTGAAGCGCTTCAGAGTCTTCAGCAGGCATTAACGCTCGAGCCTGATTACGCTGATGCGTATGCCGCAATCGGTCGTGTTTATTTCAAGATGCGCCAATGGCAGAAGGCAATCGACTATCTGAACCGTGCTGCTGATTTACACGCGAAACAGAAGGCTGAGCATGACGCGATTTATGAGAAGTTGAAGAAGTCTGACAGTCAATCAGGCCGCAGCTTAACTCGGACCAGTACGAGTATGGACCAGCGGGACAGCGTAACGCCAACGGAGTTGAAGTCCCCACAGTCTAATGGAAACTCGAACCCAACGAAGCCTCTTGCGAATGAGCAACAACAAACATCGACGAAGTCGATAGAAAAACCAAATAACACAAGACAAGCAGATCTTGCTCCGTTGAAACCTCCTGAAACGACACGAAGTTCTTTGGCACCACCAACAAAACCAACTGCGAATAACACAAACACGACGACAAGAAACCCAACCGTTAATAGTCCTAATCCACCAAAGACTCAGCCCACCGGAGATGTTAAGAAGACAGCAACTCCTACCGATTCAGAAGCCAACGCGTTAAAACTCAAACCGAACAACGATGGCGGTGCACCTCCGTGGAACAGCGATGATGACATAACTACTACCACGCAGGGCCAGTCACCCGTGAGTGTTCAAGTTGGGATGAATCTCAAACCGGACGCAAACTCAAATGCAGTACCAACTGCAAGCGATGACAATGCGCTTACGAAGATTTATCGTGTCGGACCAAACGATGTCTTAGATATACAAATCAACGACACTCAGTCGCCCAAATCTACGCTCTTCACGATCACTTCGTCGGGCTTCCTCGAGCATCCGATGCTTGCCGAACCATTATCGGTCTCAGGACTTACTACGCAGGAGATCGAGCAACAAATCGAGAATGATTTAAAACGTCGTGCACTCGTTGAGGATCCAA
>PSRF01000406.1 GCA_003175865.1 Blastocatellia bacterium | reverse complement strand
GGCGCGGCCGCCTGTCATATCAAATGTAAACCCCGTCGAGAAAGAGGTTCCTGGTGAAACGATGAATGCGACCATGTGTGCGATTTCATCCAGAGTACCGCAACGCTTCATAGGAATCTTATCAGTCATGTACTTCACCTGAGCTTCAGGCATTGCGTCGACCATTGGTGTTTGAATAACAGCCGGTGCAAGAGCGTTGATCGTGATTCCTGTCTCCGCGTATTCCTTGCCCTGCACCTTTGTCATTCCGATCACTGCGGCCTTCGATGCGGAGTAGGCCAACATGCCAGCGTTGCCTTCTTTTCCTGCGATGGACGCAATGTGGAGTATGCGTCCATAATTTCGTTTCAACATCCACGGCAAAACTGCTCGCGCAGTGAAGAACGACGCCATGAAATTCACTTCAAACACAAAACGAAGATTGCTGGTTTCAACTTCGTGACTCTTCATGTTTGTTGCACCAGTGACGCCCGCGCTATTCACCAGAATGTCGATCTGGCCCAGGCGTTCACCAATCTGGTTCACCACGCTTACAACTTGATTCTCATTAGTCAGGTCAACGGGGTGAACAAAACTTCCGGCACCCAGTTGCGATGCAAGGCTCTCGAGCGAATCTTTGTTTAGATCCAACAACGCTACCTGCGCACCTTCAGTATGCAGCTTCTTTGCGATCGACAACCCCAATCCTGACGCCGCACCAGTAACAATGGCCACCTGGCCTACAAAATTATTTGTCATTTTGTAACGAACCCGTAATTTGAACCAGGGGAAGCGGTAGCGACCGAATGCGACTCCCAACGCTAAACAAGCCCACGAAGAAAATTAAATAGCGCGTTAAGAGTAGCGTTCGCTCGCTACCGCTCCCGGTTCTTAATCATTGCGCAACCAATTCCCTGCCCGGATACGGCCGAACGAGCTCTAGTTTCGAATTCAACTCAACACCCCAACCAGGTTTGTCAGACAACTCAAGATAACCATCCTTCGGCAATGGCTCGTCGTCAAACAGTTCACCAAACAAAGGCACAAGCTCATCTGCCTGCGGACTCATCACCAGAAATTCCGCAATCGGACAGTTCGTGAATGCGTACTGCATGTGATACGAGAAGACACTCGAGCCGTGCGGAATGACTGGAATGTCATAGGCCGCTGCCATCGCCACTATGCGCCGAGCTTCAGTTAGACCACCCACCCAGTTGATATCCGGTTGCAGAATATCGGCGCACTTGCGTGCAATAAGCTCTCGAAAACCGTACCGGGTATATTCGTGCTCACCGGTTGTCACTAAACACGTTCCTGTAAGCGCAGCTTTCAGAGCTGCGTAACCGTCGAAGTCATCCGGCGGCAAACACTCTTCGATCCAGTGAAGATCGTACGGAACCAGTGCCTTTGCGAGTTGAATTGCATAAGGCACAGTCAGCGCCATGTAACAATCGAGGCGCAAAGGGAAATCCGGACCGACCTGATCGCGCGCCTCAGCCATCACGGCGATGTTCTTCTTAAGACCGTCAATCCCGTCCGCTGGTCCATAACGACAAGGAATCTTCGCGCCGTTGAAGCCCCAACGTTTTGCGATGTCCGGGCGCGATGTTGTTGCATAAACCGCTAATTTGTCTTTGGTCTTGCCCCCAATCAGTGCGTAAACAGGTTCACCTCGAAGCTTACCCAGACAATCCCAAATCGCGAGATCGACCGCGCTGATTGCCTGGACCGTCAACCCCTTGCGGCCATATGGCATCGTCGCGCGCCACATCTGATCCCAGATGAGTTCGACGTTGCGTGGATCCTGCTCGAGTACAAAGCGACTCAGATGCTTTTCAACGATGTAGCACGCCGGCTCTCCGCCAATGCTACAACCGACTCCGGTTGTCCCATCCTCCAATTCGACTTGAACAACAACAGTGCCAAGTGCATTGATGCCCCAACTAGTGCGTTGCGCTTTGTACTGCTCATAGACGGACATCGGGTTCGCAATCGGCAGATCGATGATCCAATGATTGCCTTGCTGGTTGTGATAGTCGGCTCCCATTTCATGGGGGGCGATCACGTAAGCCCTGACTTCGCTGATTTTTGCTTCTTTCATGGTCATCCACAGATCTGTGGATCTGTCCTTTCAAAAATCAAAACGGTCAATATTGTCTTTATTGAATACGAACGGAGCGCCAAGTCGGACTTCGTCGTTTACCACTTCGATCTTCCCAAGTCTGCCGGCAATTAATTGGTTGTCACCGCGTTTGAGTTGGCCCGTTCCGAGCGCGTGCGCGGCGTACACAGTGAGGTAGCCGAGATCAACCGTATTCCAAAGCACAACGCTATCGACAACACCAGTTTTGACGTATGGCTTGTTCATGTTCGGCAATGACAAGCCGGTTACTTTCACATCGGTTCGACCTGCTTGCTTCACGGCTTCAGCCGCACCGGGGACAGCAGGCGCCGCAATAGCCATAATGACCTTCACAGTTGGATAGACTTTCAGAATCGTCTGCGTTTCTGAAAACGCGCGATCGCGATCGCCTTCGCTTGGCTGAATCGCGACTAATTTTAGATCCGGATATTTCTCCGCCAAACGCGCCTTGATGTTTTTGATCCACTCGTTTTGATTTGCCGCACTCAGTGATGCCGTGACGATCGCAAAATCGCCTTTGTTGTTCATAATCCGCGCGGCTTCATCGGTTAGTGTGTTTCCAATTCCCTGCGGCGTGGCCTGATTGATCAAGAAGTCCCGCGCATCCTTTTCGGAATCAGCGTCCCAGGTGATGACTTTGATTCCCTTCTCACGTGCTTTCCGGAGTACCGTCGATATTCCTGCCTGGTTCTCGACACTAACGGCAATGACGTCCACTCCTTTTGTGATCCATGCTTCGACTACTTCATTCTGTTTCGCCGGATCCAAATCCGTTGGACCATCCCACAACAGATCGACTCCCAACTCTTTGGCTGCTTCCTCTGCGCCCTGACGGCAACTGACGAAGTACGGATCACCTTTCGCCTTAGGCATCATCGCTACTTGCAAGCGGTGATTTGATGAAGTGACTGGTCCCTGTTGTCCTTGCTTGACGTCCTGCCTGATTGAACGCACTAACAACCAGTTACTGCCAGCTACTAACAGAGCAGCTAGCAGGATCACGACACTCAAAATCGCAACTTGCGAATTTTTCACGTCCAGCTCCTGATTTATAGGGCCGTCACTCCGTGGCCGTCCCTTTTCTAACAAACCTGAATCGAAGGAATTCAGACTGGGGTGACCACGGAGGGCAACACCTACAGATGACCATGAGAATCGATTCAGAACAATTGTCACTAACAGCAGAACGCCGGTCAGAATCCCAGCCAACTCCGCGGGCTGACCGCTTAAGCGTAATCCGTTCTGCAAAACGACAATCGCAAAGAGTCCCAGTACGGTTCCGAGGATGGTCCCCCGACCTCCAAAGATCGAAGCACCCCCGAGTACAACGGCCGCGATCGCCATCAACTCGTACCCGGTCCCTGCGTCTGACTTAGCCTGGCCCAGGTGTGCGACGTAAATGATCGCCGAGAGACTCGACGCGAAGCCTGAGATTAGGTAAACGACGAAAAGCTTTTGTGCGACAGCTATTCCAGCGTAGCGCGCACCTTCCGCAGAGTGCCCGATCGCATAAAGACTACGACCAAATGCTGTCCGATGTAGCCACCAAAAGAATGCTAGAACCGCAACGATGAAAATAAACAACTGCGTGGGAATGATGTGTCCCACATATCCTTGGCCCAAATAAAGAAAGCGCGATGGGAAGCCGGAATAGTTTTCGATTCCACGCGTAAGTCCCTCAGCGACGCCTCGAAACAGAGAGAACGTTCCGAGCGTGACGATTAAGGGCGGCAGTTTCAAACGCGCAATCAAAACACCATTCAGCGTTCCTCCTAAAGCACCGAGAACCAGTGCTGCGACTGCGGCAATGATTAGCGGGAGATGTGCGTCGCGCCACAACGCACCCATCACAACAGCGGCCAGCCCCATTATCGATCCGACGGAAAGATCAATTCCGCCCGTAATGATGATCGGCGTTAGTGCCAGTGCAAGCAAACCAATTTCGACTGCCAGTCGTGTGACTTCGAAAGAGTTAGCCGCGGTAAAGAAGTTCGCGCCCGACAGCGAGAAGACCGTGCACTCAAACAACAACACGACAACAAGGGCCCACTCGTGATTCGGGAAAACACGTGCGTGCCACGGCGCCTCTATTTTCAGTTCGGACGATGCCGATCGCGCTATCACTCTTCGTGTGTCTGTTTTGTACTTGGTGCTTTGTACTTTGTGCTTTGGTCTCAGTAGTGCGATACGACGTGCGTCGGCCGCTGAAGAAAGTACAAAGTTCAAAGTACAAAATACATATTTAAGTTCTCATCGCGAGTCCAGGGATGCGCGGCGTGAATCGACCTAGCGCAACATCCGAAATCACCGCCGCAAGAATTATCAAGCCTTGAATCGCCTTCTCCCAAAATGGATTGATTCCAATAAAAGTCAGCGCAGTGCCGATTGTTCCCAGCAGCGCGACTCCAATCAACGTGCCGACAAGTGTCCCTCGTCCTCCGGATATAGCCGTGCCACCAACAACCACTGCTGCAATTGCTTTCAACTCGAGGCCAACACCCGCATTGCTTGGAACAATGGAAAAACGGATTGCACTAAGGACTGCCGCTAATCCAACCAATGCTCCTAGTATTACAAACGTGCTAAAAACAACCCGCTTAGAATTGATTCCTGCCAGCCTCGCTGCTTCGGAATCCGATCCAACGGCATAAACTGAGCGGCCAAATGAAAAATCGCGTAAGGCCCAAACAAAAGCTACAAACACGAGCAACGCTATAACGACGATAAGCGCCTCTCCGGTTGTTTGACCTAGTCCGAACCACTGAAAGCTCTTTGGCAAGTCCTGGACCCATGCTCCCTGGCTCACCCAACGCAATCCATCACGCCACGCAACCATTAACGCCAGCGTGACAACGATCGATGGCATGCGCAACTTCGCCACAAACGCACCACCAACACTTCCCATAAACGCGCCTGCTAAGACAACTGTCGGTAAAAGCAACAAGGCAGGCACTCCAGCCTTTGCGAGAACGCCGGCAACATAAGTGCAAATCGCAAACTGTGACCCAACTGAGATATCGATCTCACCTGCAAGAATAACGAGCGTCATACCGATTGCTACGAGCAATACGCTGACGTTGTTAATAGCAAGGTCGCGCAAGTTGCTCACGCGCAAAAACGAAGGCGCCGCGATTCCAACCAGGATCAGAATCACGACGTACGAAACTGCGACCGATGTCTCTCGTTTGTACCTGCTAAGGATTGTTCCGATCACGCTTTGCTCCTTCACGTTCCCCGCGTCCGGCACGATGACTCGTTCCCCGGAAATCAGTGCCTGAGGCGCGGAGAACGTGAAGAACTGAAACTCTTTGGAGTATCACGGTCCGGCGTCGCTTTGTTATAACGACAACTTGGACTATTT
This sequence comes from Blastocatellia bacterium, assembly GCA_003175865.1. Taxonomy (GTDB): domain Bacteria; phylum Acidobacteriota; class Blastocatellia; order Pyrinomonadales; family Pyrinomonadaceae; genus PSRF01. The sequence continues at coordinate 1,366 of PSRF01000406.1, read as the reverse complement.
CGATGTTCCGCTATAACAAAGCGACGCCGGGCCGTCGCACTCCAAGGGTTTAAGCCACTGCCAACACATGGCCCAAAGCCAAACTCATTATTTCCTGCTGAGTCGCAACTTCACGTTCCAAAACACCGCCAATGGTGCCGCCTCGCATCACAATTACTCGATCGCTCATTCCAAGAATCTCCGGTAGCTCTGACGAAATCATCAGTATCGCAACACCTTGAGCAACTAGTTCTCCCATCAAAGCGTGAATTTCAGCCTTCGCGCCAACGTCGATGCCCTGTGTTGGTTCGTCGAGTATCAATACTGAAGGCTTTGTCTCCAACCAACGGCTAAGAGCCACTTTTTGTTGATTGCCTCCAGATAGCGTCGCTACAGGTGCAAATATCGCCGGCGTCTTAATGGAAAACCTTCGAACATAGTTCGTCGCCGTCGCTTGCTCCTTTTTGAAATTGAACGACGCACCAGCTGCGAATTTCTTCAACGAAGCGAGAGTAATGTTTTCACTGATCGGCATCTCAAGGACGACTCCGTGTTGTCGTCGATCTTCAGGAACGTAAGCGATGCCAAGTTCAATCGCTTGCTCAGGAGTTTCGATCACAACCGGCTTGTTCTTAAGAACGATTGTTCCTGAGTCAGCAGGTTCCAACCCGAAGATCGTGCGAGCGAGTTCAGTTCGTCCTGCGCCGACAAGACCCGCTAACCCAATGATCTCGCCACCACGAACAGTTAAGTCGACATTGTGTACGCCGTTTGTGTTGCATCCAAGACCGCGTAGTTCAAGAACAACATCGCCAATCTCAACTTGGCGCTTGGGAAATACGGCAGAGAGTTCGCGGCCAACCATCATTCTGATCAATTCGGGCGTGGTCACGTCTCGCATCGGCCTTGTACCGACGACTTCACCATCTCGCAGAACAGTTACCGTTTCAGCGACGATAGGTAGTTCTTCAAGACGATGAGAGATGTAAATGATCCCAACACCGGAATCTCGCAGTTGGTGAATCACTCGATAGAGGTTTTGCGTCTCTTCTTCTGCGAGTGCGGCGGTAGGCTCGTCCATGATGAGGACTTTCGCATTCGCACCAAGCGCCCGCGCAATCTCGACCAGCTGTTGTTCCGGCATTGTCAACCGACTGACTTCAGTCTCAGGATCGATTCGGGCACCGATCTGTTCAAGCAGGGACTTCGCGCTCTCTCTTCGCTGCCGCCAATCAATGCGACGAAACGTGCCGCCTCTTTCCAATCCAAGCGCGATGTTTTCCGCGACGCTCAGCTCAGGAAACAACGCAGGCTGTTGATAGATTGCGGCAATGCCAATTGCTTTCGAATGAGCAGGAGAGTTGTTCTCGACGGACTTGCCATTGAA
>PSRF01000089.1 GCA_003175865.1 Blastocatellia bacterium | reverse complement strand
AGTGGCCCACGGGCAGCTGCCCGCCCTTATCCTGTAGTGGCAATAACCGATGAGACCAAACCGGCAGGCCTGCTAGCGTGGAAGAACCTTGCGCCAATTTATGGTATGTCCGCTCAGGAAGAGCCGAAGTTCAACCGTTACACTGGTACGATCGAGGCATTACCAACAAGTGCAGTCGGCCACATTACTTTGCCGCGAGTTGGCACGTCAGCAACGCAGACTGAAGAGGAAGTGCGTGAATCACTCAGACGATTCATCAATGATTGGCGAGAGGTGATAGGCGCTGACCTTTCTCAGCTTTCTTTGGTTGAAAGAGTGGATGATCCATCGGGCTCGAGACTTGCGCGCTACGAGCAGCGGCCTTTTCGGCAACAACTCCATGGAGAGTTTGGGAATCTTAGGATTCGGTTTCGAGCCGATCGCTCTGTGGTCGAGCTGTTCAGTAATTGCATTCCGAATGCGGAACGCTTGCAGGCATCTTTATCGGCCTTGACGCCAAAGGTCAGCGCAGAAGAGGCAGCGGCGCACGTAGTTGGACATCCAATAACCGTCAGAACCCCTACTGGAACAGAGGAAACTATCACGTTGCCGTCGGGCAGCGCCGTGGATGTAAAGCAAATTGTTGTTTATGCACTGCCAGCCTCGGACCAGCAATCACTTGAACTCCATTTAGCCTGGGAAATAGGCACGTCTAATAGCCAGATTAAGACAATTTATCTCGATGCAATGACAGACGAAGTTATATTCGGGACTTGAACGAAGTAATGGTCCTTTAACTTGACCAACCAAGGTCAATTCAGCATTCTAATTGCAGTTCATTATATCGGGGAGTATTTATGAACAACTTTGATCCCACCAACAATATTTCATGGCAGCTCGGTCATCGTGGGAGAGTAGCTGTATTTATCGATGGAAATAATCTTTTCCACGCCGCCCGGTTCCATAACATCGACATCGATTACAACAAACTTCTTCGCGTTTTACTCGGCGACGGTCGACTTCTGCGTGCGTTCTTTTACACCGGAGTTGATATCGGAGCTGAAAGACAACAGGGTTTTTTGCTTTGGATGAGACGCAATGGTTTTCGTGTCATTCAAAAGGAGCTAAAGACTTTTTACGACGGAACACGTAAGGCAAACCTCGACGTGGAGATCGCAGTCGACATGCTGTCTTTGGCTGGTAAGTACGATACAGCCGTGCTTGTCTCTGGTGATGAAGACTTTGTCTACGCCGTCAACGCAGTTGCGTATAAAGGATGTCGCGTTGAAATCGCCGGGTTCCGATCGAACACGGCTCCCAAGCTCATCGATGTTGCCGACTATTTCATCGATCTCGGCGAGATTGCCGACAAGGTGCGCAAAGAGATTACGCATCCCAGGTATGATGAACGTGATCTTCATGATCACCTACCTCCGCAGTACCTTGAACAGCCGCTGCAAATTGAGGAAGCACCACCTGACAGTTTCCAAACTGCGATGCGTGTTGTAATCCAGGCTGAGATAGAGGAAGAGGCTGCGGAATTTGAAGCGGCGACTGAGTTCATTCGAATCACCGACGATCACTAAACCCCGCGATGAAAGTTTTCACATTACAAGAGGCAAACGCGCTGTTGCCCAGCGTGAAGAAGATCCTTGCCAATATTCAAAGGACTCATGCGCGTTTGTCTTCGTATCGTGAGGAAGCGAAAGAAGCATCCAATAATGCAGAACAGGGTGGCGGTGGGATTACAAACGGCATTGAATACGCGGATCTTCTAATTTCGTTGACCTCTTTGACCGGAGAATTAGAAGAACTCGGAGTGCAGTTAAAGGATTTTGAGCGAGGTTTGGTGGATTTCCCTTATCTTCGCGATGGTCGTGTCGTCCTTCTCTGCTGGCAAATGGGCGAAGGTGATGAACTTGAGTGGTGGCACGATGTTGATGCAGGCTTCGCTGGTCGGACACCACTCTGACCACTTCGAACTCCTTCGAATTGATCAAGATCACTCGCTAGCTCGACGGCACAACCTCAACCGCTGCCGTATTTTCTGATTGACCACTTAAAGTTTTTCCTGATAGGATGCGTCGCGATCGCGCAGCTGTTAATCGAGTGTGGATAACGATCCACTTCGTCGATGATCCCCCGGAGACAGTTAGTCGATGCGATGTCCTTCTTGCGGCGCCGACTCAAACACTGTTGAAATTTGCGGTGAGTGCGGAACGGATTTCCTTCTGGAATCCATTGAATTAGAGAACACTACCCTCGAAGCTACAATGAACCAAGCCGGCGGAGCTTCACAAAGCCAACGAAAATCTTCAACTTTAATTGAGTTTCCAGGCGTAGCTCGCGCATCTGTACCGGAATGGCGCAAGGAGTTGAGCGAACGCGTCCGCGAGGTTCACGAAAGACGCGCACGTGAAGCTGCACGCGAGACAGAAGCGCAATCGCAAAGTATCGATTCAATCGAGCAGCCGCAACTCGAGCTCTTGCCGCAAGCTGAACTACCACCGATGAATCCACTGGTAGCAGCGGCCCTCAAGCGCATTGAACGCGCGCATCGATCAGTAGGAGTGAACGCCGCCACAGCAGTTGCTTATGCACCAGCGCGCGAGGATAACGAAAGCAATGATCAGTTGGTTGTCTCAAGTGCGACTGAAGTAGAGGTGCAATTAGAAATCGAAGTTGCGCAGTCGGAAGTTGCCCCAGATACCAAACATGAAAGAACACATGGGCTTGTTGTAGTTCCCTCGCCTGAACCTGAACCCGAAAGCAAGACAGAACCACCTCCACCGCCGCGTCGATTAATAGTGGATGACGATCCGGCTCTTAATTATTTGGATTCAATTTCGCGAACGGTGCGAGTTGATGAGATCGAAACTCGACGTGCGTCGATGTTCAAACGGCTGGTTTGCGGGATCCTCGATTTAATTATCTGTGGATTGCTCAGTGCTCCCGTAGCGTATGCGATGAAACTGACGGGCACTGACCTGAGGGACCAACGCGCGATCATCGTGATGGCTGGAAGTGCCGTCGTTCTGGCGTTCATCTATTTCACACTGACTACGGCGCTGACTGGCAGAACATTGGCCATGCGGCTGTTGTCTTTGCGCGTGATCGACAAGAAGACTGGTCTAATTCCAACGGGTGGACAGTCTGCAGGTCGCGCTTTCTTTTACCTCATTTCGCTTGCCGCAGCGGGGTTAGGAATTCTTTTTGTGTTGGTTAGCCGCGAGGGCAACACAGTTCACGATCAATTTACAGGCACGTCCGTCATCTCAACCTAATGTCCGATAAGCTTCAGCTTGTCGTTACTTCGCGAATTCACCAACCTTAGCTGCTAGCATAAACCTTCGTAGAACATCGTCTGTCGTCTTCTCCGCATCACTACGACAAACTAAAGCTTATCGAACATAAAGGTGAAATCTGTTAGCCTCACGACGAAATGGAACAGCAACTCATCCAGGACATCGTTGAAGAGGTTCAACACAAACTTACCGGGAGATTTTTTGGAAAGATCTTTCAACTCTCATCGCTGTCACTGGCAATCGATTTTGGTCTTCGACACGAGTTCCTTTTCATCAGTGTCGACCCTTCAAAGCCTCGCTTCTATTTGTTTCAACGCAGCGTTAAAGAACTCGAGAAACAGTCCGACTCTCTCTCACATTTTGGTCAGATATTAAGAGCGCGTTTGGGCGGTTCGACAGTCGGCGCAATCACGAAAGATTTAAGCGACCGCGTTGTTCGACTGAAATTCCTTGTTCAGGATGAGCTGGGAAACGCGAGTGATAGGTCTTTGATTGTGCAGCTCACTGGGAAAGCTTCAAATCTATTGCTGCTGGACCACGACGGACGTGTTACAGATGCTTTTCGAACGCCACGAGGAGCGGGTCAAACTATCGGCGAAGGATTTTTGCCACCCCCCACAAAGCAAAATGAACCCACCGTGAAAGAGATTCCCCGTTCATCGAGTTCACCGTCTGAAGACGCTGATGCATATTTCAGAGAATTGGACCGCGTTAACTCTTTTCTGAATCGCGCCAATTCTATTCATGCTGATCTCAAGAGAGAAATACGACGTCGACAAAAGCTCAAACACAATCTTCAACAGGATCTAACTGACCACGGTGATCCTGAAAAGCACAAGAGGCTGGGTGATCTGCTTCTTGCGAACGTTGCCACCGCAAAGCGCCATGGATCAGAAGTTGAGCTAACGGATTACTACTCAGACGGCGCGCCACTAATAACTATCGACATCGACGAGTCAAGTTCGCTGCAAGATGAAGCAGCTCGTCAGTTTCGTCTTTACACAAAGGCAAGACGCGCTCAGGAAGAGATCGCTGAACGACTGGTCGAGATCGAGCGTGAATTGGAGTTGTTGAAACATAAGTCTGAGAAGATTGAACAGATTATTGCTGCAAGGGACGAGAATGCGCTCGAGCATTTCGATCGATCACGACCTGTTGAAACGAAGAAACAAACCCGTGCGGAACAGCAGAAGAAAATTCCGGGAGTGCGACAGTACTTATCTTCGGATGGATTTGAAATCTGGGTAGGACGTGCGGCCCGCGATAACGACAACCTCACGTTTCGATTAGCACGTCCTAATGATCTTTGGTTACACGCTGGTGACTATCCTGGTTCGCACGTAATCGTCCGCAATCCTTCTCGCAAAGACATTCCACATCGCACGATTATTGAAGCCGCACAGTTGGCCGGTCATTTCAGCCAGGCAAATACGGATACGAAGGTCGTCGTTCATTATGCTGAGCGAAAATTCCTTTCAAAGCCCAAAGGCGCAGCTCCCGGCCTTGTGCGCATGTCACGGTTTCGATCGATTACAGTCGAACCCAAGGAGAGCGTCGCAAGAATCTAGACGTACTCTCAGTAGTATCTTTGTTCCAATCATTCAAGCTCTTCTGTCGGACCGCGTACGTCTCGTGCGCCAGCATTGATAAGGGGCTCCCGTGGTTTTTACTATCGACAATGCGGGCGCACGAAACGTACGCGGTCCGACAGAAGAGCTTGAATGTCTAAGTGAATGGCCCTACTAAAGTAAACGCGGAAATCGTTGAATGACAGGTTGACTGACCTTTATCGGACAAACTGGTATCCTCATCGTCATGCAAACCAAGCCCGAAACGAAGAACCTATCTGAAACCCTCTTTGCCAAGGCGTTGGAACTCATGCCGGGCGGCGTCAATTCACCCGTTCGTGCTTTCCGCGGCGTTGGTGGCACTCCACGTTTCATCAAGAGTGCTAAAGGCGCACTGATTACAGACGTCGACGGACGAACCTTTATCGATTACGTAGGTTCATGGGGGCCAATGATCCTGGGCCATGCTGACGAAGAAACTGTCGCCGCGCTCCAGGAAGTCACAAGAAACGGGACGAGCTTTGGAGCACCTTGTGAGTTAGAGATTAAGCTGGCAGAAGAAGTCATTGATGCTGTGCCTTCCATTGAAATGGTGCGCATGGTAAGCAGCGGCACCGAGGCGACGATGTCTGCGATTCGGCTCGCCCGTGGTGTCACTGGCAGAACAAAACTCGTTAAGTTCGAAGGCTGTTATCACGGACACGGCGACAGTCTACTTGTCAAAGCCGGTTCAGGTGTAGCAACACTTGGTTTGCCCGACAGTCCGGGTGTACCTGCAGCACTCGCTGAAAAAACGATCACTCTTCCCTACAACAATGTCCGGGCACTCGAAGAAGTCTTTGCAAACCACAAAGACATCGCGGCTGTAATCATCGAGCCCGTTGTTGGCAATATGGGCTGTGTTCCACCTAAAGAAAACTATCTTCAGGCTGTCCGTGATTTAACTTTGAGCAATGGTGCGCTGTTGATTTTTGACGAAGTGATGACGGGGTTTCGCGTCGCGCGTGGCGGTGCTCAGGAGCTTTACGGAATTTCTCCGGACATTACAACCCTGGGCAAGATCATTGGCGGGGGTTTACCTGTTGGCGCTTACGGTGGGAGCAAAGATCT
>PSRF01000191.1 GCA_003175865.1 Blastocatellia bacterium | reverse complement strand
GTTGTCGTTGCGCTTAATTACTACACTCCCTACCAACACATCTCCGATAGCAACACTGGTAAGGTTTCTCGATATGCATGGGGCGACGACTACCACCATGTTCTAGGAGACAAGTTACGTTCGCTGCTCGCGTGGATCCAGGAACAATCTCCTGATGCGACGAGCAAAGTGTGCGTTGATATCCAACCGGCCATGGACAAAGCGTGGGCGGTGCGAGCTGGACTTGGATGGCTTGGGAAGCATTCGAACGTGATCACGCCGGAGTTTGGATCGTGGGTCTTTATTGGAGAGTTACTGCTAAACATCGAGCTCGATTACGATGTTGATGAGATCGAAGACCACTGCGGTACGTGCACGCTTTGCATTGAAGCCTGTCCTACAAACGCTATTACGGAGCCGTATATTGTGGATTCAAACAAATGTATTTCTTACGGCACCATTGAATTGCGCGACCACGAACTACCGAATGAGATGGCTAACAACTTGTCGGGTTGGTTTTATGGTTGCGACATTTGTCAGGACGTTTGTCCATGGAATAGGTTTCAGCAGGTTACAAACGAAGATAGATTTAGACCGCGCGAAGGAAACGTCGACACGAATCTCGATGAAGTGTTGCAGCTTACGTCTCAAACTTACGCGGAACGTTATCGCGGCAGCGCAATGAAGCGCGCCAAACTCTTTGGCCTCCAACGCAACGCCCGCGCGTTGACGTCCGATAAGCTTTAGCCTGTCGTTAACTCAGCAAGCATTCAACCGTGAGTTCCTTGTTGTTACTTGGTTCAGAGTTGGTAAAGGCCACGACAAGCTGAAGCTTATCGGACATTCGCTTATCGAACATCAAACATCTATGGTCAAATATGGGCCACGCGAGTAGAATTCGCCGCATGCGTAAAGCTCTGATCGCCTGCTTGATTGTTGCTGCCGGTCTGAGCGTCGGAATCGTTCGACCTGCTCAGACTCAAGATAAAGATCAGACACTGACCTGCACTGCTGCCGCACTTCGCGCGGTCCAACCACTTCCAAAACTCCGTTACAAATGTCGTCCTGACGTTAATGAATACGATGACGCAATTCTTAAATGGCCAGAACGTCTTAGTGCCTTGAATGCTGTGATCGCACAACTCAAAAACCTCACTCAACCGTCTTGGTGGCAAGCGGACGTTGTTGACCTGAACGCTTGTACGTTAAAGAAACGAGTCGGCAAACTTACAAAAGAGGAGCAGCAACGTTTTCGTGACGACTATTTTTTGAATCTGCTCGGTAATGACGATGCAAAACTGGTGATTGTTGAGGATCCCTGTTATCAACACGGCTACAGCGGCTCGGTACTTTTTCTACTCTCGCGTAACGGACCGTCAACCTTCGTAACTACGGCCTACGACGGCTACTTTTCTCGAATCGACAATTCGGTGGGCTTCGATTGGGCGAATCTACCAGGTGAACAGATCCTGGAAGTATCTACAGGGAACAACATGCCCCCTGCGCAGGAGAACTTCTATTTCTTACTCGATCTCAAATCACATCGCATTCAGCCGAAGAAGCTATTCAAGAATGGCAACGAGTTCACGAACAAGATCGATTCTGAAATGATGATGAGTAGTGATGAGGACCTGCCAGAGGATGCGGGACAAATTATGGTGATCAAAGATCACAAATTAGCACCTACATTCAATACTTACATGGAAGATGACGAAGGAAAGATCGAAGCTGATGGTAAGAAGTTCATGAAAACCACTTTTCGCTGGAACGGGCACTTCTATGAAAAAGTTCAATAGCTAAGTTTCAAATGGCTTATCAAGCGCTCAACCCTTCCTTCGCACAAGAAGTCAACGATAGCTTCGCCAGACAGTCGATTATGAGCTTGATCGGTGCGCACCTTACGCGAGTCGATCCCGGAGTGGTCGAGATAACACTTCCCTTCCGCGGTGATTTAACACAGCAACATGGCTATGTTCATGCTGGAGTGATTTCTACAATCGCAGATTCCGCGTGTGGCTATGCGGCTTACAGTCTTATGCCCGCTGCATCCGAAGTGTTGAGCATTGAATTTAAGATTAACCTCTTGCGCCCAGCGAAGGGTGATTCATTCGTGGCCCGAGCCGAAGTAATCCGGCCTGGAAAAACTGTTTCTGCCGTTCGCGCGGAGGTTTTTGCCGTGAAAGACAAGACCGAAATACTCATCGCATCGATGCAAGCTACGATGATGTGTTTGGGCAAAGAATGATTTCTGGAGTGCGCTGACTCTGTCAGCACTTTTCGTTGGTAACCAACTTACTGTGACATCGAAAAGCGGTGACAGAGTCACCGCACTCCAAATGCTTTTCACTTCAGCTTGACATTAATCTCATGGGCCATGTTCTGGTGTTCCTTCAACACAGGTAATGTTTTTGCAGCCCACGCTTTGATGTCCGCATCACTTGCACCTTGTGCTTGCGACTGAAACGCCGCAACATCCTTGTCATGATCCTCAACCATCAATGACATGTACTCGCGATCAAATTCGGCACCGGAAAGTTTAGAAAGTTTGGTCAGTTCGTCCTTCTGCTCCGTGCTGACTGTCGTGGGTAAGGTGATCGCCTTTCGTGTTGCGAGCTGCTTCAGTTCAGTATTTGCGTTCGAGTGGTCAGTAACCATTCGCTGACCAAAGCGCTTCACGTCCGGGCTTAGTCCCTTTTGAGCAGCCAGTCGGCCCAGTTCCACTTCTGCCATTCCACCTTGCGCCGCTTCGTTAACGAAGTCCTGGTCGCTCCGTGGTGTGACAACACCCCGACCAGGAGTAACAGTCGTCGCGGGACTCGTCTGAGCCACCGACCGTGTGTTTGCGTTGGAATTCACATTTCCAGTCACGTTGCTGTTGTTCATCTCGTCGTTGGTGCAGGCATAAAAAAAGGCAGACACAAGGCTGGCTACCATAAAAGTTCGACGCATATTCATTTCCCTCCCTTGTTCGATGTTGGACGAGTTCATCGCACGAGGTCTCTGAACCGATTAACAAACTCGCCCTGGCCACTCGCCAAAACATCGTTTGTAGTAGGCTTCTTTAACTGAATTGCGGCGAAATCTTTCGGTAATCGATTTTCCAAGGATTTGTGTAGAGTTTGAAGAAAGTTGGACGGCTGCGAGAATATTCAATTCCTTGGAGTGCGGTGGCCGGGCACCGCTTTGTTATAGGCCGACGCAAATTTCCGCACCACCACTTGAGCCTACAGCTATAGCAGAGCGGTACCGGGCCACCGCACTCCAAGGAGTTGAGTAGACTGAGTGGGCGCTTTGTTTGAAGGCGGATCACACTTATGATGTGTTTGCATGTCGAATGTCCTAAAAGACGCCTACAATCGGCCGATTCGCGACCTCCGTGTGTCGCTGACAGACCGCTGCAATTTTCGTTGCTTCTACTGCCTGCCACACGGTGAGCCACCGATTGCGCCCAAAGATCAAATGCTGTCGTATGAAGAGATCGCGTATGTATGCGAAATCTTCGTTGCACTTGGCATCGAAAAGATTCGTTTGACAGGCGGCGAGCCAATGATGCGTCGCGATATCGAAACCATCATCGGCAAACTGAGCCAACTAAAATTGTCCGATAAGCTTCAGCTTGTCGATGAGATTAATAACCAAAAGCCTCAGGGCCTACAGGATCTCGCCTTAACAACAAATGGTTACTTCTTACCCGATCGCGCTCAGAGCCTGAAAGACGCTGGCCTCGACCGCATTACCATCAGCCTCGACAGTTTGAAACGCGACGTTTTTAAACGGATGACCGGTGTTGACGTACTCGATCGCGTGTTGACAGGGATCGATGCGGCACGCAAAGCAGATTTGAAGCCGATCAAAATCAATGCCGTGATCGTGCGTGGTCATAATGAAGATGAGGTCGCGGACTTCGCCGCGTTCGCGCGCGAGCACGACGTGAAGATGCGGTTTATCGAGTTTATGCCACTCGATTCAGGACATGATTGGTCTCGTGCAGACGTCGTCTCAGGACGTGAGATTCGCGAGCGGATCAATGCTCGTTTTCCGCTTGAGCCAATCGATGTTCCTCGTGGGTCGGAAACTTCTTCACGTTACCGTTTTGTTGATGGAGCACCAGGAGAGATTGGAATTATTGCGCCAGTAACTGAGCCTTTCTGCGGCGCCTGCTCTCGCATCAGACTTACGGCAGACGGACAGATTCGCACCTGCTTGTTCTCAACCGTCGAGCACTCACTGCGAGATGTGCTTCGCTCCGGTGCCTCACGTGAAGAAATCGTCGATTACATTAAGGCTGTGGTACTGAAAAAAGAGCCGCGACATTTCATCAACGATCCCGGCTTTGTTGCTCCTTCGCGAACGATGAGTTTTATCGGTGGATAAGGATCGTCAATCGTAAATAGTGAATCGTTAATTGCGAATCGATTGAGGTCGATTCACGATTTACTATTCGCGATTCACGATTACGGTTTTTTGTTTGCCTCAATATACTCCTTGAGTTTTTCACGCTCCGGATAGTCGGGCTTCTTCTTCAAGAACTCTTCGTACTCCACGGCTGCACGATCCTTCAATCCTGCCGCGTTGTAGAGCCAACCCAAACGTAAATGTGCTTCCGGTCGACCAAGACGCGCAGCCTCATTTAAATAAGGAATGGCTTTCGAACCTTTCTTGAGTTGCAAGTAACACTCGCCCAGCTGCAGATTCGAGTCGGCTGAACCAGGCTCCAGCTCAACGGCCTTGGTCAGTGGCTCGACAGCTTCCTCAAACTTCTTCTGCGAGAACCTCAACTTGCCAAGATTGAAATATGCGCGACTGAACGTCGGTCGTACTTCAATCGAGCTCTGGAATGCCGCTTCAGCGTCATCGAACCTTTGTTGAACCATGTACACAGTACCGAGAGCTGCCCAGGCCTGAAAATCAGCACTGTCAGTTTCAACTATTCGCTTCAACAACTTTACAGCCTCGTCATACTTCTTCTTTTCAACTGCTGTCTGAGCCTGCTGAAAGACTCCTTTCGTTGACGACGGACGGTCGTAGACATCAGCAGCTGATACAACGCCTGGGCTGTGAGACTCATTTGAATGCCATCGAAACTCCAGATCGTATTGATAGCCATATGGACTATTACTCAATCCACCGACTGTGATTTGCTGCAAACGACCTATCTCGTTGCCTCCAACTTCAACAACTATCTCGTAGTCTCCCGGTTTGAGATTGTTAAATCGATAACGGCCGTTGTTTGAAATCGTCTGACGACCAATCTCACCTTCAGTCACCTTGCGCAGGATGAGCAAGACATCTTTGGGCACGGCTGCGCCTTGATCTGTGGTGATGTGCACATCACCGAACAGAGTTAGACCACCTTGGGCAAGCGCCGAGGCCGTGAACAGTGAACTTACAATAGAGATGACGACAATTGCGGTGATGAGCCTTATCGAAGTGGTCATACTGTCCCTAAAAAACTGGGCTTCCGTTTCCGGAAGCCCACAAAGTTAGCAATGACCTAACCAAAGTTAGAACGAATAGCGAATCGCAAACTGCATTTCGCGAGGGCTGCTTGCCGAGGATGTGATCTGTCCAAATGATCCGGATGCAATCGACACTGTCGACGGCAATGCAAAGCTGTTGTGGTTGAAGAGATTGTAACTCTCCCAACGGAACTGCAGCTCCTGCCGTTCCGACCACGGCATCTTCCAATTCTTCAACAACAGCGTGTCGATGTTCCAGAATGCTGGTCCTCGCAGAACATTTCGATTGCCAATCTCACCGTGATGCGGGAAGCGCAACACACTTTGAGTGACTGTTGTTGGATTCTGGAAGAACTGAATTGTGTTGTTTGTCGGATCATCGTGGATGCTCTCTTTCAGGGCATTCGCGTCTGAGCTATTGAAAGCGGCCGGGCTATTGAAGTTGAATCCCACCGGGAAGGCAGTAGTAGTCGTGCTCCACGGTAGCCCACTGCGAGCAGTGAAGATACCGGTCACTTCCCAACCCCCGATGATCTGATTCACCCATCCAGGAGCGTTGCCACCAAGCCAGTGACCACGCCCGATTGGCAGTTCATAGATGAAGTTCGCGTTCACCAAATGACGAATATCGAAATCCGAATCTCCACGGCAAACGCGCAAGTTCGTCAAATCGCAGACCAGACCACCCGTAACCGTGTTCACGACGCTCGAACCGTTGTCGATCGCGTGAGACCACGTGTAGTTAAAGTCAAACTGGAGACCATGCGAAAAGCGCTTCCGCAGACTCATTAGCAGGCCGTCGTAACTCGAGGCACCCTGATTCGAAATGTAGACGTTCGTGCCAAACTGCGCACTCAAGCCAACATTCTGATTAAGGAGACCGTTCGCGTACAGCAACTGAACAGCGTCGGAAGTGTCGCCGCGTAGGACCAACTGTCTCAAGGTGGCATTTCCGGCCATCAAAGCCGTGCCCCCGGGAAACATCTGGTTTTCGAACCATGGTTGCGGAGTAATTGCCGCACCTGTCAAACCAGCTTGCACCTGTGCCTGAAGCAGATTGAATGCGTCGAACATGAGTTGGCCCGACGTTGTATCCTTGAAGTTCAAGGCCTGCGCGACGTCAGCCTGAGCAAATAGTTTGCGAGACTGGCGCCCAACATACGAAGCATCAAGGATGAAGTTGCCAGGCAGTTCACGCTGGAACCCGAAACTATATTGAATCGAGTAAGGCGTGCGGAACTGTTGATCGACTGCATAGTTGAATTCACCGGTGCACAAACCGCTGGGCGCTAACGGACAATCCGGGTTGCTGGTGAAAGGAGTGAATGGGCGCGTAATAACTGGCGCTGTATTCTGCACTGGCAATGTATTAATGCCAGTGAAACGTGGATTATTCAGCAACGCTGCAGTCGCGGTTGTTACCGGAAACTGAGTTGTTGCTGAGTTGTCGAACAAGTATGACACTTGATCCTGAATGAAGGTGATGCCACCACCTGGTCGATCGTAAACTACTGCGCCACCACCACGAATGACTGTCTTGGACTCTCCGAAGACTTTGCTCAGGAAGCCAGTTTTGAAATCCGGAGTGTATGCAAATCCTAACCGCGGAGCGAAGTTATTGAGGTCGGTTTCATATAACGAACGGCCATGATTAGCCTTGCCGATCAGATCGTAGCGAAGCAGCGGTTCAGCAGTGTCGCCACTGACACCCAGCGCTGCATTCCTTTGTCGCAGATCAAAAAGGGTTCGCATATCGACATCCTGCGCCGCCTGGAAACCATTCTTCTCGTATGGAGCCGGGTATAAATGCCAACGGACTCCAGCGTTGATGGTCAAGTTGTTGCGGATTTTCCAGTTGTCCTGGAGATACAACTCCAACTCATCGTAACGGTAATCACGATGCTTACCAGTAGCAGGCGGAAACGGAGTCCCACTCACGTTGTAGTTAAAGTTGGTCGCGACCTGTGCATACCTTCCCAGAAGGAATGTAAATGCCGAGTCGTAGTTACTTGTGCGCGTGCCACCCGTACCAATATCTGATGGCCGCAAATTTGGGCTGAGACTGCTCAACAATCCGCCCAAACCAACCGTCGGGAAATTGAAGTCGTTGGTAATGCCAGACTTCGAATCAATCGGTTTGAATGAGCCGCCGAATTCAAAACCGTGATTGCCACGTGTCCACGTCACGTCATCGCGAATCGTCGGCACCATCACGAACCGATCCTGCTCGCTTATGCTCGCATATGGCGCACTCAAGCCAGCACCAAATGTAAACGAATTAGGAGACGCCGGTGCGAAGTTATTGGGAAACAATAATCCAGAACGCGACACGCCGACCGTAATCTGATTGACGAATGATGGACTCGCAATCCAATTGTGACCGACGACCCATGAATAGTCTTTGACGACGATCTGAGCGGTTTCAGGATCGCCTGGGAACTGCGCCGCGACTGAATTAACAGTGTCGGTCTGAACACGACGAGCAATGTTGAAGCGACCAAACACGTGTTGTTTGGAAGTCGCATTCCAGTCCATCCGCGTTGTGTAAGTGTTGTCTGTACGTCTCGATGGTGCGTTAAAGCGGAAACCGCCCGTGTTGACTCCGTCCCCAGCGGTTACGTCATTGGCATGCGGATACCTGCTGTTAATGAAGCTCAACAAGGAAGCATTTGAGCC
>PSRF01000075.1 GCA_003175865.1 Blastocatellia bacterium | reverse complement strand
GGGTTGCCTATCAGTAGTCGACCATCGGATACGGCGCCGCACATAACGATCAATTAGCGACAAGCCTGGTTTGGATTGAGAAGGCCCGTGCAGGCGCGCGGGCCTTTTGCTTGCTTGATTTGACCAAAGACCAAAGACCTAAAACCGTATCCGACACCTCGGAAGCGTGCTAACATGTCTCAATAGCCGGATGCGACCTTTGTCCGGTCATCCCAAGCGCAAAAACAGCCTCCTCCCCAATTTTTCAAATGAAGTTTCCGATCATAACCACCATTATCCTTACCTTGTTCTTGCGTCCGGGCTCGCCTGTACGACTCGAAACACGCGACTCCTCTGAAATTGATCCGGTCACACAAACGTCAGCACCGCTCAAATGGCCGCAGAGAACAATTCAACTGGCGTTTTCAACTTCGCTGAATAATCCTGGACCCAATATCAAAGTTGGAAGTGATGTCGCTGGTGCCGCTCGACGAGCACTGTCTCGTTGGTCCTCAATGGCAAACCTGAATTTCGTCGTTTCCTGGTCCAACTTAACATCAGTCAGTCCAGCATCGGGAGGCGATGGCGTGAGTTTGATCACTGTCGCAGACACTCTGGAAAACGAATCATTCAATGCTGATTCAACAACCGCTCGAACCCGCGTCTTTTTTGATCCGGAAACCGGGGCAATCGCTGAGGCCGACATCTCTATTAATCCCAGACCACGAACCGAAGAGGGTGCTGACCTACAGTTCTCTACAGACGGGACACCAGGCACTTACGATTTAGAAGCCACTTTCACCCATGAAATCGGACATTTGCTTGGTCTCGATCATTCGGCAGTTCTTGCTTCAACTATGCAAAGCCGCCAGGGATTCAACGGGACCTATGGGCTGCCCGCATTTACAGAACGCACCTTGAGTGAAGATGATCGACAACGTGTACGCAGTCTGTATGGTCCGAAATCACACCTCGCAAAAATCGAGGGGCGCCTGATTGATAATCTGACACCTACCACGCTTGGACCGCGACAAACGTTCAACGTGTGGGCGGAAAGTATTGCTACGGGTCGAGTAATCGCGAGCAGCATAACTGCAGAAGATGGCTCTTACAGTTTGGAGGGATTGACAGCCGACCAATATCGAGTGCTCGCAGCTCCGCGAGATGAATCTGATTCCAAGAACCTTCGCAGTGTCGAAGTTTCCAGTAAGCTGAACGTTAAGTCAGACTCAGTTACTCCGCTCAACTACAATCTCCTTCCACAGAACGCGCCAACGACTCTTTCTCCACGTTGGATAGGTCTCTCAGGTGAATTGAGTTCGGTTCCATTGCCAGTTGAAGCCGGCAAGCGAGTGAAGATCTACGTAGGGGGTGCAGGAATTGATCAAGTACCTGGCACGAGTATCAGTGTCGCGTCACCGTATTTCACCGTCGATCCATCGAGTCTGACTCGCGAACAACTTTCTACACCGTTTCCCGTGATCAGTTTTGACGTAACCGTGGCTCCGAGCGCTCCCTTTGGAGACTACACGTTGCGACTTCAATCAAACTCTGGTGAGACAGCTTACGTTCCGGGTGCTATCACAATTGATCCGGGAGCCCTGTACGCGGTCGTGAATCCGATCGATGATGCGCGATTCTTCGTGACGCAACAATACTCAGATCTACTTGGCCAGCCGCCGGATCGAGATGCTATCGAAAAGTTCTCGGCGCAATTTGGACAATGTGGTATTCGCGCGGATTGCTTGCGTTCACGTCGCCTCGACATTTCGACGAGTCTGTTTTTGCAAAATGCGTTGCAACCTGACGCGTTATTTATCGATGGTTTGTATCTAGCAGGACTCAGCCGGCGTCCTCGACTCACGGAGTTCGAGACTGACAGAGCGACCATGTCCGGTTCAAATCCAGCTCAGGAAGAGACACGTTCAAAGTTTGTCATCAGTTTCACGCGGCGATCGGAGTTCGAACAGAAGTTTGGCGTCAACACGAGCGGGGTTCAGTTTGTTGATGGCATTGTCAGTTCAGTCAAACAGTCATCCGGTGCAGATCTGGCCTCGGAGCGTACCAACTTGATCAAGTTATTTGATGGAACACCAAGAGGCCGAGCAGCCATACTGATTCGCGTCGTTGCGAATCAGACATTCGCTGATGCTGCATATAATCAAGCCTTCGTACAGGCCCAGTATTTCAGTTATTTGAAACGAGATCCGGACGAAAATGGATTTGCTTCTTGGCTGACCGTGCTTAAAAACAAACCGCTACGCGACACTGAAGCTGCTCGCTTAGTGACCTGTTCATTTCTTAACTCAACGGAATACCAGTTGCGCTTCGGGCTTTCTGCGCCTCACAACGGAACCGAATGCGGCAATTAGTTTGGTATATTTGTCCTGAAGTAGAGTACCACTCTCGGTTTCACCAGCATCTCATCGTTAACTAATCTGTCATCGTTAAAGGTCGAGCTTGAAAGAAAAACTCTTAACTTATTTAGTGTGTCCTGCATGTTCTGTCCCTCTTGATCTTTCAGTAAGTTCTGCAAACGGTAAAGAGATCGTCGAAGGGAAACTTAGCTGTGCAACGTGTGATGCTTCCTTCCCAATCACTGATGGCATCCCGCGATTTGCGAATCTCCACAGTTTGGCCAGTGACAAACAGGCCACCGCAGAGGGTTTCGGTTGGCAGTGGCAACACTTCACACAAGAGGATCCGCGCTATGCGGAGCAATTTCTAAGTTGGATTGCTCCCGTCACCACTGATTTCTTTAAAGATAAATTGGTCCTTGAAGGTGGCTGTGGCAAGGGACGACACACGCGGCTTGCCGCCGAGTGGGGAGCGAAAGACGTAATCGGAGTTGACTTAAGCGTGGCAGTCGAAACTGCATATCAAGCGACGAAGGACATACCAAACGCTCACATCATCCAGGCGGATATTTACCACCTGCCTTTTGCACGTATTTTCGATTATGCATTCTCTGTTGGCGTACTGCATCATCTGCCCGATCCACACGCAGGCTTTGTTTCGTTGTCATCAAAAGTCAAGGACGGAGGACAAGTTTCTGCCTGGATCTATGGTGCTGAAAACAACGAGTGGATCACTCGCTTTGTAAATCCAGTGCGCGAGAGAGTAACGTCGCGAATGGACCAGCGCATTCTATTACAACTATCCAAAATTCCGGCCGCCTGCATGTATCTGGCAACCAAACTTGTGTACGGACCATTAAACAAGAATGGCAAGCGTAATTCGCTGGCTAGTCATCTTTTCTACAACGAATACCTCAAGTCAATTGCCCCCTTTGGTTGGCGCGAACAGCATACAATCGTCTTCGATCATTTGGTTGCGCCAACCGCTTTTTACATTTCGCGTGAAGAGTTTGAGAGTTGGTGGAGAGACATCGGCGCAACTGATGTGCAGATCAGCTGGCATAACAAGAACAGCTGGCGCGGTCTCGGCACAATGACCTAATGTCCGATAAGCTTTAGCTTGTCGCTAACTTACATCACACTTAACCTCGTGGCATATTCGAATTCGAAGTTAGACAAAACGATCGCGAAACGACAAGCTAAAGCTTATCGAACATGGTCGCTGCGGAAACAACTCAACGCGCAATCTGGAAACCACTCTGGCAGCTTCCACGCCGCGGCGAACTGATACTCTCGCTCGCGAAACGTGAACTGCTTGTGCGTTACAAGGGCTCTGCATTGGGCCTGCTGTGGGCGCTGCTAACGCCCGCGGTGATGATTGCCATCTTCACTTTTATCTTTGCCGGTATCTTCGGTGCTCGATTTGGTGCTAACAGTTCACCATGGGATTATGCGCTGTACCTCTTTTGCGGTTTGTTACCGTGGACAATGTTTTCAGAAACGCTCCAACAATCCGCGGGCACAATTGTCAGTCACGCGAATTTAGTTAAGCGAGTTGTTTTTCCACTCGAAACTCTGCCAGTGGCCCAGGCTCTTGCTGCAGTTGCCAATCAATTGTTCGCGACGGTTGCGTTGATTATCGCCACCCTAATCATTCGACATAGTCTTCCGCCCACGGTGATCCTGTTTCCGTTGTTACTCGTTCCGCAACTGTTGTTCGCATTAGGCGCAGCGTGGTTGATTGCCTCACTCGGCGTTTTTCTACGCGACATTACGCAGGGCATCAGTTTGTTTCTGATGGTTTGGATGTACCTGACGCCTATCATCTATCCTGAATCGATCGTACCTGATCGCTTTCGAACTTTGATTAACTTCAACCCTTTTACTTCCCTGGTACGCAGCTACCGCCACATCTTTCTCGACGGCGGCATGCCCGATTGGTCAGGGCTTACTTACTTTGCCGGTATTTCTATAGTGCTGTTCTTGTTTGGCTACTGGTGGTTCGCTCGTACGCGTAAGAATTTTGCAGATGTTATTTAAAAGAATCACTAATGCTTTCAACTTCCTGGAGTGCGACGGCCCGGAGTCGCTTTGTTATATGAGAACTGAGTGTCTGTGACGATGCGACGCCGGGCCGTGACAATCCAAAATGTTGGCGATTACAAAATCAACAGCACATTCGAGACTGCGACAGGTACAACGAGTGTAGAAATCCGCAAATCAAAGACAACCTACTACATTATTGGTGCGGCAATTCTGGTCTTACGGTTGATTGCGTTATTCGTCTTGATTCGTGCGTGATCTGCAGTGGACATGACTAGATGCGCGGCGATTGAGTTGGCCGGGCCGACGTTTAATCAAATAGTCGCGTCGGTCCTGATCGGTTCTGACTAATCGTTCTCACAGGTAACCTTTTAAATTGGAGACTACATGAAGCGTCATCTCGGTTTTTCCTTTGTGCTAGTTGTATTGGTATGCGTTTGCGCGTTCGCACAACAGGGCGAACTGTTAACAATCGACTCTGTTCTGAGTTTTCGGACGAGTTCAATTGGCCAAGTCCGATGGCAGCCAAACGGCACGGGCTATTTTGCTTTAGAGCCGTCTTCAAACGAACGTCAGGTAGTCGATCTAGTCCGATATGATGCCGCCACGGGAGACAAAACCATCTTCGTGTCCGCAGAGAAGTTAAAACCGGAAGGCTCAGCTGAACCTTTGTCAATTGAGGAGTTCGATCTCAGCACTGATCAAAAGAAGTTGCTGATTTTTACAAACACCGCACGTGTGTGGCGCAGTAATACACGTGGCGACTACTGGGTTGTCGACCTGCTGTCCTGGAACTTGCACAAACTCGGGGGCGACGCGAAGCCTTCGACGTTGATGTTTGCGAAGTTCTCACCAGATGGAACTCGCGTCGCATATGTACGCGAGAACAATATCTACGTTGAAGATCTCGCGAGCTCGCGTATCAAGCAGTTAACCACTGACGGCACTCGTTACCTGGTCAACGGTACTTTTGATTGGGTCTACGAAGAAGAGTTGTTTTGTCGCGACGGCTTTCGATGGAGTCCGGATGGCAAAAGCATTGCCTATTGGCAACTAAACTCAGAAAGCGTTAAGGAAATGAAATTGATCAACGATACCGGTGAGCTGTATCCAACCGTTATTTCATTTCCTTATCCTAAAGCTGGTGAAACAAACTCCGCAGCGCGTGTTGGCGTAATCAGTGCTGATGGTGGCGCAACGAAATGGTTTGAAATCAGTGGCGATGCGCGCAACAACTATTTGCCGCGCATGGAATGGGCAGCAAATTCTGACGAGGTGGTTATCCAGCAATTAAACCGATTGCAGAATACAAATACGGTCATGCTGGGCGATATTCGCTCAGGTAAAGTGAAAACAATCCTGACTGAAAAAGACGAAGCGTGGGTCGATACTGCGTGGGGCGACATTGATTGGGACAAGCAGGGACTTGCTCGCGGGGATGCTCAATGGATTGATGGCGGAAAGCGTTTTCTATGGGCCAGCGAGCGCGATGGCTGGCGTCACATTTATTCCATTTCACGCGACGGCTCTGATGTGAAGAACATCACGCCCGGAAATTTTGATGTGATTAATGTTGAGAGGGTCGATACTGCCAACGGTTGGATCTATTTCGAAGCTTCACCTGAAAACGCGACACAGCGATATCTCTATCGCGAACCGCTAAATGGAACTGCGAAATTGGAACGTCTAACTCCAACGTCGCAACCCGGTTCACATGCCTACAACATCTCGCCTCGAGCTGATCTGGCCATACATACATATTCAACCTTCAGCAAAGTCCCGGTGACTGACATTGTGCGGATTCCCGATGCGACGGTTGTTCGAACCGTGATCGATAATCATGAAGCTCAGGAACGAGTGGCGAAGTTGAAGCCAACTGCCAAAGAGTTTTTCAAAGTTGATGTTGGTGACGGAGTACAGTTGGACGGCTGGATGATCAAACCCCCGGATTTCGATCCGCAAAAACGCTACCCCGTTTTGTTTTATGTCTACGGCGAACCGTGGGGCCAGACGGTGGTTGATTCGTGGGGTGGTCGCACTGAAATGTGGCACACAATGTTGGCGCAGCAGGGATACATCATTGCCAGTGTAGATAATCGAGGTACGCCGGCTCCTCGAGGTCGTGCGTGGCGCAAGATCATTTATCGCAAGATGGGGATTGTGAACTCGTTGGACCAGGCCAACGCCGCGCGGGCCGTTAGTAAGTGGCCGTTCGTGGATCCGACGCGAATTGGAATCTGGGGTTGGAGTGGCGGCGGATCGTCAACGTTGAACGCCATGTTTCGCTATCCGGACGTTTATCAAGTCGGACTCTCGGTGGCACCGGTTCCCAACCTTCGTTACTACGACACGATTTACCAGGAGCGATATTGCGGCTTGCCACAGGATCACGAAGACGAATACAAACAGAGTTCTCCAATTACGTTTGCCGCGAATCTTAAGGGACAACTGTTAATCGTTCATGGCAGTGGCGACGACAACGTTCACTATCAAGGCACCGAGGCATTAGTGAATGCCCTCGTTGC
>PSRF01000077.1 GCA_003175865.1 Blastocatellia bacterium | reverse complement strand
AGTCCGGATCGGAGTTCGGGACAGCTTGAGAAACGCGTTAGACACGAGCTCGTTATGCTGCCTTACTATGGGGTGTTCGATAACCTGGCTTTCAGTATTAATGGGAGCTCGGTGACTCTCTATGGTCAGGTTGTGAGACCAACAACTCGATCGGACGCGGAACACGCGGTTAAGCGAATTCCAGGTATCACTCGTGTTGTTAACAACATTAGAGTGTTGCCGTTGTCGCGCATAGACGACAGCATTAGAAACCAAACATATCGTTCGATAGCACGAACTGGTGGTCTATACCGTTATCTGCAAGGAACGAATCCATCGATTCACATCGTTGTGGATCGAGGCCACGTGACCCTGGAAGGCATCGTTTCCGGTAGAGGTGATCGGACGTTGGCCTACGTTGCAGCGAATCAGGTACCAGGCGTCTTTTCAGTGACGAATAACTTGCGAGTGAACGGCGAAAGTGAGTTGAGGTAACAGGAGAATTCAAAGTCACTCTTAATGGACGCCACCGGCTTCAGAACCGGTGGCGTTTTGTTGAATAATCAATTGTGAGTTCAATTTGATCGCGACACCCATCAGAAACCAGAACAGCATTACAACTTCACTGTCTCCGTAGTTGTAGTTAACAATCGAACTCATTAGAAAGCCAGTTAGCGCGCCTAAAATTCCAAGCAAGACTCCCCAGGCATTTGTATCGCTCAGATCGCTCGCACGTCGCTCCGTTTTTGCAATTTCAATCCATAACGACATCATCAACCAAAGCCATAGCACTAACATCGGCAGTCCGCGATCGAAGGCGAGTTGTAGCGGAGTCGAATGAAGGTGCAGCATGTCTTTACCCGGAAACCCCCATTCGTTCCAATGTTTCTTCATCGCATCCATTCCATGTCCAAATAACGGATGTAAAGGAATTCGCGATAAACCAACTCGCGCAACCTGGTAACGCAATGAAGAACTAGGGTCAGTTAACGAGAGGGCATTGTGGGCGCGTGTTTGCCAGACCACTACCGCGCCAAATGCGAGTACAAAAAAAAGTGCGAAGGTGAAAACTACTTTTGCGGTGCCACGTAATGCCCGCCACGCTATAACACTTGCGCCAATCACGAAGGCTACGACTACTGTGCGCATCGCAGTCAACGCTATTCCGAGAGTCAACAATACGGTTGCCATCAACGCGACGCGAAAATATTTGTTGAATCCATGATTGGTGAAATGCGCCAGCGCCAGGCCCAGGGCGAGTTGCGCGATCATCTGTAGTAACTCTGCGAAAGTTTCGTAATGTCGAGTCCAGCCGGATGCGCGGAACAGATGATTCCGTTCTGCACCGATAACTCCCGAAGGTGATCGTTCCTTTTGTTGCTCGGCTGAGATCGTCACACCCTCGCGTTCGACGTGTTCTCCTTGCGAGATGATGCTAATTGAAAATGGTTTGTCGCTCGGTATCGACCGGAGTGAGTCGTCGAGATTAGTCAATGAATAGATTCGGGTATGACCAACTCGCCATATTGTGTCGCCAGGCTGAACGTTGGTAAGAAACGGACTGTTGCTATTGAATGATTGAACGACGACGCCACGTCCGCGCGCCAGATCGAAAATGCTTGCCAGCACGCCTGTGGCGCCGGACAGAATTAGGAGGAAGACCATCACTAGCGCGGTGCGTCGTGTAAGAACCGCGCGTACAAGATAGAAAATGAAGACAGACCAGAGCGAAGTTAGCTTTTTTATGCTGATTGCGGGCTCGGCCGATAAGATCGACGAGGCGGTGGTCCACAGTAAGCATAGGACGATGATGAGATCAAACTTCGAGCGTCGCAGTCCTGTCGAGCCGCTGACAACAGTTCGCAACAGCCAACCAAGTCCGGCCACACCAATTGCAATACTGCTGGCGGCAACAGAATGTGGAGCAAAGATGACGTACAGCGCGAGGCCCGTGATGGCGGCGCGCTGCCCAAGCGAGGCGAGTGGGGATTGGAGAGCCTCTGGGCGTGTAGGACTGTTAAGACCTACTCCCCGTTTTGTTCGTTCGTGACCGCGCTGAGTATTTGTGTTAGACGCCACTTAAGTGTTTTCCGCTTCAACAGTAGAATCTATTCGCAAGCGCGCAAATGAGTGCGTTGACACCCTTAATTTATGCGTGTTAGCGTATCCTGCGGCAGTTCCTGATAAGGGAGAAATGGGGCCTTAGCAAGCTTCTGATTGATCAGTTTTGTCCCTCTTCCCGCCAGACTAATCGCCGCCGACGCATTAATGATACAGAATATTCCTGATGGCTTTCGAAAAAGCTAAGGTCTTAAAGGCCGCCGAGAAATTCCTGTCGCAGGGAAAGATTAACGCCGCAATCAAGGAGTACCGTCAAATCGTCGATCACGACGAGGATGACCTCACTACCTTGAACATGCTGGGGGATCTGTACGTGCGCGCCAATAAAAAAGACGAAGCGGTTGTCTGCTTCGAGCGCATTGCTGAACACTACCGGGCACAGGAGTTCAATCTCAAAGCAATCGCCATGTACAAAAAGATCGAGCGTCTCAAAGCGCGCGATCCGGAGATTGCCAATAAACTCGCGGAGCTATACGCAAACCAAGGTCTCGTACATGATGCACGTGCTCAGTATCTCGTAGTTGCTGAGGCGCATACCCGCTCAGGAAATAATCGCAAAGCACTCGAAACTCTCCATCGAATCGCCGACCTCGATCCCAACAACACTGAAGTCCGACTAAAACTCGCTGAGGGCTACCTCAAAGAGAACATGCGTCGCGAAGCCGGAACGGCTTTCGTTCAGGCAGCCAATCGCTTTCAGATTATCGGTTCTCACGAAAGGGCACTCGAATCGTACAACAAAGCTCTGGAACTGATGCCTGACGATATGGAAATCCTGAATGGGCTCTTGGTTACTCACATCGCACTCGGCACCGCCGATGAAGCTGCTGAAGTTCTGGAGCGAGTGGTCGCTGGCCGCGAGCAGGATAAAGAACTCGTCACGATGCTGGCACGTGCGTATCTCGAAGCCGAAGATCCTGTTGGCGCAGAGCGTGCTACGTCGATGCTCATGGCACAGGACTCTGCGAACTACATTCAGTTTATTCCGGTCGCTCGTCTTTATCTGAAGAACGGGAAGATTGACGACACAGTGAGGTTATTGTCCGGCATCATCGAGAGAATGCTTGCCGGTCGTGAAGAGCGCGAACTGCTGCAGATCGTCAACGAAGTACTTGAAAGAGATCCTGATCACGTAGCGGCTTTGCGAATGCTTGTCAGAATTAACTGGTGGCAGCGCGACATGGATTCGCTTCGAGTGTCACTCGAACGTCTCGCTGAATCGGCCGAAGCGTCGGAGTTGGTGGACGAAGAGCGTTACGCCTTAACCCAACTAGCCCGACTCGCGCCCGATGAACCTCGTTACCTCGAACGTTTGAACCTGCTCGGCGGTTTGCAGGAAGAAACGACTGAAGACTTTTCGATAAGCGAGACCGCAAAAGAGCCAGAGTTCGAAACCTTTGCGGTAATTAATGAAGAAGAAGTAGCACCGGCGCTGGAGGAAACCGTCGAATTTGAAACTAGCGAGCCCGCGTCTGCCGCGTTCTCCGATCCTACTGCGTCATTTGCTGACCTGAATGAAGACGTTGCGGATGAGGGAACTTATGTTGAGCCCGCTCAGGATTTTCAGGAAGTAGATTTTGGAGAGGTTATAGCCCCAGCTGAGACAACGCCAGAAGTTCAAGAAAGCGGATCACGCCAAGAGAACATGATGCGTCAAGAGCTCGAGAGTGTCGATTTCTATATCGCTCAAGGTTACAACGATATCGCAATCGACACCCTTGATATGCTGGAAAAACAATTTGGCCAGCATCCTGACATTGCATTACGACGTGAAAAGTTAGACAAGAAGGAAGAGGCGGCTGTTCCTGCTGTTTTCGAATTCGGCAGCGATGATTCGTCGGCTGCGACCGCAGACGATGGATCGGTTGCACTCGAAGCTGACATGACGTTTGCCTCGTTTGCGGAACAACCAGCTGAAACTACAAAGACACCTGTCGATGGTAACTCGTCGAAGCCGGGACTTGATGCCGGTCTCGCGGAATTGTTTGAAGAATTCCGAATGGCGGAGGAAGAAGAAACCGTCACTGGCGATTTCGAAACCCACTACAACATGGGGACAGCGTTTAAAGAGATGGACTTGATGAACGAAGCTGTTCAGGAGTTTCAAGTAGCGGTTACGCTGGTAAAACCAAATGACGGTACTTCGCGGTTCTTGCAATGCTGCAATATGTTGGGTCACTGTTTCATGCACCAGAATTTACCCGAGGCCGCGGCGCTCTGGTTCAAGAAAGGATTAGCTGCTCCCGGGCACAGCGAAGACGAATATCAAGCGTTGCGCTACGAGTTGGCCAATGCGTGCGAGCAGATGGGAGACTTCGAACAGGCGAAACAGCTTTACACTGAAGTGTACGGTATCGATGTTTCGTACCGAGAAGTCGCTGACAAACTTCGCGAACTGAGTAAAAAGAAGACCAAGACCAAGAAGAAGGATAACTCCGAAGAGTAACTTTCTATCGAGACGAGATGTCAGCTAAGCTCAGCGTAATCTTCTACATCATTCTTTGCTTGGAGATCGGCATTTTTCTAACGATTCTGCCGTGGTGGCCGCAGGGCATGTGGGGACTGAGCGACTGGGGCAACAACTATTTCCTGTTATATGCTGCTCGCAAAACCGGAATGCAGGGATTGCAGACTGTGGTTGCGTCGGGATGGGTCCGTGGTGCAGTTACTGGCGTTGGCCTTCTGAATCTCGGAATCGCCTTCTGGGAGATATTCAACTTCAAACAAACAGTGCGTGCGCTACAACGTCAAACGGAAAGCGCAAACGCCAAAACCAAGAATGCGGCTGAACCTACCGTCACCAATCCTTTACCTGATAACGAGCGGCAAAACCACGAGCAGGACAACTCCTCACTCTGAAGATTTCACTAACATCCTCGGACTAATCGAAGCTGCAGTAGCTGCCGGCGTCTCTCTCATTCAACTACGAGAAAAGAATTTAACAGCACGTGTGCTGACCGCTTTAACTGAACAAGCCGCGTCGTTGACGCGCGCTAGCAATTCAAAATTACTAGTTAACGATAGGGCGGACATTGCTCGTGCCGCTGGTGCTGATGGTGTACACCTGACCACGACATCGTTGCCAGCGGATGTTGTCAGGAAGACATTCGGCGCCGATTTTGTAATTGGCGCTTCGACTCATACGCTTGAAGAAGCTCAGGAGGCGAAGAGAAGTGATGCTGACTTTGTGGTATTTGGCCCGGTCTTTGACACAGAATCAAAGCGCAAATTTGGGGAGCCGCAAGGAGTGGAGAAACTGCGACAGATCGTGTCAGTTGTCGAACCGTTACCGGTGATCGCAATTGGAGGCGTCTCGCTCGATAATGCCATCGATTGTTTTCGGGCAGGTGCAATCGGTGTTGCAGCGATTCGCTTGTTGCAAAATCCAAACGACTTAAACCGCGTGACCCGAACATTAATTCAGCAGTATGAACAAAAATAGACCAGTCGTGCTGAGCATCGCTGGACTCGATCCGTCAGGTGGTGCAGGTATCGTTGCCGATATTCGAACGATTGCGGCGTTTGGATGTTTCCCGGCAGCTGCGATTACGTCGATCACATATCAAAACACGACAGGTGTGTTCGGTGCTGTCCATCAGACTGCTGATGTTCTCCTGTCACAAATCCAACCGATCATCGACGACAGTGAAATCGCATCGGTTAAGACAGGGATGTTGCCTAGTGCCGAGATTGTAGATGCCGTAGCGAGACTTGTTAGCACACAGAAGTTGCCGATGCCGATTGTTGATCCGGTGATGGTTTCAACGTCAGGGCACGACTTGATCGATGCTGAGGCACTATCAATTCTAAAAGGACGTCTATTGCAGCAGGCGCGTTTAGTAACGCCGAATATTCCCGAGGCAGAACGTTTGACTGGACAGGCTATTCGAAATGAAGCAGATATGCGTAATGCAGCGCAGCGAATTCGCGAGCTTGGTCCTCGTGCTGTGCTCGTGAAGGGTGGACACGGTGGGCCTCGCAATGCGGAAAAAGGACTCGATGAAGCGATTGATGTGCTACTTGATGAGGAAGAAAACTTTCACGTCTTTCGTGCAGAATATTTTGAAGTAGGTGAGGTTCACGGATCAGGTTGCACTTTGTCGGCGGCGATCGCTGCGTGTTTAGCACTAGGTATGAGTTTGCAAAGTGCGGTCGGCGAAGCAAAACAGTTTGTTAGCGAAGCGATACGTTCGAGTGAACCAACAGGTCAAGGCGCCAGAACGCTATTTGGAGTGCGCTGACTCTGTCAGCGCTTTGTTAAAGCGCCAACAGAGTTGGCGCACTCCAAAACATTCGATCAGTGACACTTTCCATTTTACGTCACTCACGAGACGATAATGTCGATCAGTTTGACTGTTGGCAATCGCGTTCACGACATCCTGACCCTGAGTTAAACGACCAAAGTTGTGTAACTTGGCGGCGCAAAGGATAATCGACGTGCGCTTTGTTAAAGCGCCAACAGAGTTGGCGCACTCCAAACCTATTCGATCGTGACACTTTCCATTTTTACATCGCTCACCGGACGATCATTTCGATCAGTTTGACCGTTGGCGATTGCGTTCACGACATCCTGACCATCCGTTACACGACCAAAGATTGTGTAACTTGGCGGCAACGGATAATCGACGTGCATGATGAAAAACTGCGAGCCGTTCGTATTTGGTCCAGCGTTAGCCATCGCCATTGTTCCAGCTTTATAACCTCTCTGGTAGACCGCGGACTTCGAATCGATCTCATCGTTGAACCGCCCGCCCCATGCTGATTCACCGCCGCGTCCCGTCCCCGTAGGGTCACCACCCTGGATCATGAAGTTCTTGATGACACGGTGAAAGATGATTCCATCGTAGTAACCGCGCTGTGCAAGCGTGATGAAGTTCTCAGTTGTCTTTGGTGCATCTGACTCTAACAACTCGACTCTAATTGTGCCTTTGTTGGTATTGATGACTGCTGTGCGATTTGCCATTTCGTCTCCTTCCAGTTTGAAACGTATTAGTG
The DNA here is from genome assembly GCA_003175865.1 of Blastocatellia bacterium. Classification (GTDB taxonomy): domain Bacteria; phylum Acidobacteriota; class Blastocatellia; order Pyrinomonadales; family Pyrinomonadaceae; genus PSRF01. The sequence continues at coordinate 4,940 of PSRF01000077.1, read as the reverse complement.
CCACGGGCTCAATGTCTACTCAATATGAATTGTTCGATTGCCAATGCTACTCCATCCTCACTATTCGATGCAGTTGGATGTAAACCTTCTTTTTCACGTAAAGATAACGGCGCATTTGCCATTACGACACCTCTACCCGCAAAGAGAAGCATCTCGAGATCGTTGTAGTTGTCACCGATTGCCATTATCTCCTCGGGCGTTAGATCCAGTTCAGTCGCTGCAGCAGCAACTCCTGCACCCTTCGATGCAGAAGGATTCAGGATGTCGAGCAAGGTGAAATCCTTTTCCGCATAAACTGTGCTGAAGATTTTAACTTCCGACATCAACTCGGAACGCAGAAGATGTTCGAGTTCTTCCATCCTGCCGCATGGACCAGAGAACGCGAGGTGGATCGGGTCATGATCGAGATAAGCTTCCAACGAATCGACCTTGCGAACAGATTCGCCGCCTTCTTCCTCTCCGTGTACCTGTTTGGCCCAACGAATATATTCGCGCAACGGCCAATTGTCGCCGGAGACATGATCGTAAATGAGTACTCCGAGTCCATCGTGATCGTCACTCACCAGAGCGTCTGCCCCGAACGCCTTGCCTACCGCCATCACCTTAAGCGCGGCGCTAAGTGGCAGAGGCAGCACGGCTACAGTTTCAAGTGTGCGCGCATGTTTTGTTAATGCGCCATTGTGCGATATGACAGGAACGTCGAGGCCCAGTTCCAGCGCAACGGGTCGAGAATCACGAAAGCGTCGTCCGGTTACCGCTGCAACCTGTACTCCCTGTTGTCGTGCGGCATCAATCGCAAGACGATTTCGCTCTGAGATCTGGCCGCGAGGATTCAACAGGGTTCCATCAAGATCCAGCGCGATCAGACGAATTGGCATTTGTTAACGAGAATCTGAAGAAATGAATGATGTTTTAGATTACGAGAGACAAGATAAGCGTTGAGGTTCACTTTGAAAAGTTCTCATTTGAGTTGAACACGTGAGATTTTCCGACACCTGTCGGACAATTGAGCAATCTGTCGATGCCTGTTATGTTGCTCGCGATCTTGATTCCATGGGTTTCAAGGCTTTTTTGCGGAAAACTCTAACGAAAGAGACTCCTAGCGATGAATGTTACTCATCTTGAATGTGCATTATGTGGACTACGCCACGAGGCACGAGTGTTGCTCAACCTGTGTCGCGAATGCGGAAAGCCATTGCTGGTTCGTTATGACCTGGAGCAGGCGCAGCGCTCTTTGACCAAGCAATCACTTGTTGGACGGCGCGCTGACCTCTGGCGGTATCTCGAGGTCTTGCCAGTCGATAAAGAGGAGGACATTGTGTCGCTAGGTGAAGGCTGGACGCCCCTGCTGCATACCAGAAGATTGGGTGACCGTCTTGGGTTGAAAGAGCTGTTTATTAAAGACGAATCCCAGAATCCTACGCAGAGCTTTAAAGCGCGCGGTATGGCTGCAGCGGTCTCGATGGCGAAACAGTTAGGGGCGAAAAAACTCGCAGTGCCTTCAGCGGGAAATGCCGCCGGGGCGTTGGCTGCGTATGCCGCGCAAGCCGGTCTCGAGTGTTTCATCTTCATGCCGCGCGACACTCCCTGCGCCAACGTTGTTGAGTGTGAACAAACAGGTGCACACGTAACGTTAATGGATGGCCTAATCACCGACTGCGGCGCTGAGGTCGGTCGCCGCAAAGAAGCTGAGGGCTGGTTTGATGTTTCAACTCTGAAGGAACCTTACAGGGTAGAAGGTAAGAAGACGCTCGGTTACGAATTAGCTGAACAACTAAATTGGGAACTACCTGATGTCATTGTTTATCCAACCGGTGGAGGAACCGGATTAATTGGGATGTGGAAGGCGTTTGATGAAATGGAACAGATGGGGTGGATCGGTTCAAAGCGACCACGGATGGTCACAGTGCAGGCTTCGGGGTGCGCGCCAATCGTTCGAGCCTTCGAACAAGGAAAAAGATTTGCGGATGAATTTCCAAATGCGGCAACCACTGCCTCAGGATTGCGCGTCCCAAAGGCGATCGGCGACTTCCTGATCCTCGATGCATTGCGCGATTCAGGTGGAGCTGCTGTGGCCGTTTCGGATGAGGAACTGATTTCGGCGACCGCTGAAATTGGCGCGGCTGAAGGTTTGTTCTGCGCCCCCGAAGGCGCTGCGTGTTTACCGGCGGTGCGCAAGTTGATGGAGACAGGACAGGTGAAATCAACCGACCGAGTCGTTTTATTCAACACTGGTGCCGGTGTTAAGTATCTCGAGTCTTTCGACCACTGAAGCTCAGGTGCCGTATCAAACTATGACCGGAGGAGTAGTAGTGAAGTATTTTTCCATGATACTCGTGCTTGTTTCAGCGATTGGTATTCACGCTCAACAGCCTACTCCATCTCCCTGGTTGACCGACGTCGAACGTTCGCGTTACGAAGAGCTTCGCAGGAGTGGCCTCGACGCGCTTTACAATCTCGACTACGACAAAGCACGAGCGGAATTCAAACAAATTACTCAACTCCTTCCCAATCACCCTGCTGGTTATCAACTGATGGCTGCAGGTTTGTGGGCCAAGACGTTGTACGAGTCGCGACGCCTGCAGTCTAGCCTCTATGACTCCAAATCTTTTTACGCAAGCGGCGACGATAAGGTAGATCCGAAAATCATTGACGAGTTTCGCAGCTTGACGCGCGACGCGAAACGCTTCGCAGAAGCAAGACTCAAACAAGATCCAAAAAATATTGAGGCCCTGGATTTTCTGGCGGAAACACAAGGACTCAAGGCATCGTTTGAAGAAACTGTCGAACGCCGACACTTAGCGGCGCTGCGGGATGGAAACGATGCGGTCGATCATCATCGCGAAGTCTTGAAATTGGATCCGAAGTACATAGACGCGCAGTTGACCATCGGGCTTTATGAGTACGTAGTGGGCTCGCTGCCACCGTTTATAAAACTCGTTGCGGGTGTGACTGGCTATCACGGTTCCAAGAAGAAAGGTCTCGCGTTAATTGAACAAGTCTCGAAGGAGGGGCACTGGTCCCAGGATGACGCAAAGTCGTTGCTGATTGTCCTTTACACGCGTGAGAAACGCTTCGCTGATATCTTGCCGATAACGCGCGAACTGTCATCAAGGTTTCCACGGAATTATCTGTACAAACTCGAAACATCGGATGCACTGGTCGCGCTTGCAGCGCAGAAGCGTAAAGCAAACGATCCGAACGGAGCTGCTCAAGCAGAAAAAGAAGCCTTTGCAAGTTTCGACGAGTTGCTGCGCGATCGAACGATACGTGCAGTTGATTTAATTCATTTCAAATACGGTGAAGCGCTGTTGGTAGCGGGACAGAATGACCGTGCCGCGAAGGAATTCCTTGCAGTAACGAAGGTTGAGCACGCGGAGCCGGGATTAGTCACCATGGCCCACCTGTATGCGGCGCGCGCTTTCGATGTTGCTGGACGACGTGATGAAGCATTGGCGCAATATCGTGAAGTATTAGCACGACCGAATGTTTACGATGCTCATGAAGAAGCAAAGAAAGGTCTGCAGAAGGCGTATAAACCTGAACCGGTCGCAAAGGCCGCAGAGCAGTAACCCAGCAATCGCAACATGAAATCCAACATGCACCGGCCTGGAGTGTCGAGACCCCGACGATTACTCCTGTGTCTCGACGGCGTTCCTCATGAGTTAATTCTCGCGGCTCGCAATCGAGGTTTGTTCGATGGGTTTCTCGCTCCTTCGCGTTTACTTTCGCCATTTCCAACCATGACAAACGTCGCACTCTCCGCGATGTTTTCAGCAACCCCACCGAACGGTTACGAAAGTCTCTACTTCGACAAGCAGAGTAAGCACCAGGCGGGAGGTATTGGAAAGTATCTTGGACGACGAACGCCAGACAAAATGCCGTCGTCCTACATGGACCAACTCGATTACCAGGAGCCATTGGCTTTCGAGTTCCTCATCTATGTTGCCCCCGAAAAGATCTGGCGTGCAGATATGCGACGCTTTCATGAACAGTTTAGTGCCGCTCCACAAGACCGCGACTACTTCGCCTTTCTCAAAGGGACTGACGGATTGCTACATGCTCAAGGCCCGGCGCGACTTGCAGTTGCTCTCGAAACACTCGATAAAATTCTCCGAGAAATCCGGGAATTTTGTGGACGTGAAACGGAAATCGTTTTGTTCTCCGATCATGGAATGAACCTCGAAGACAACAAACGCGTGAACCTTGCAACTGAACTTCGCCGGAAAGGCTTCACTCTTAATTCGCAATTGAATCAGAACAACGGCCGTCAGCTTTCAATTCCAGCTTTTGGGCTGTGTAGCTACGCAGCGATTTATTGTGGCGATCATGAAGTGGTCTCTGAAGTAAGTGATTTCTTGTGCAATGTGCCGGGAATCGACTTTTCGGTTTCACTCGACGAAGCTGGAAACGTGTTGGTTAAGGGCCCAGCCGGGTCAGCATTGATTGAACGCAGGATTGAAGATCAAACGACGTTCTATCGCTACTCAACACAGGCTGGTGACCCATTAGAAATGAGCCAGCTACTTTCGAACTTGCGACGCGATGGACGAATTGACGCCAGCGGCTTTGTCGCCGATGACGTTTTGTTTTCGACCACCCACTCGCATAAATATCCGGACGCGCTCGCGAATGTCTACAGGTCCGTCTCGACTCACCGCGTGAAGCACACTGCTGATGTATTGGTCAGCATCAAAGATGGCTACTACTACGGCTGGTCGGCTTTTGCTCGGGTTGTAAAACTTAGAGCAACTCATGGCAATGCATTGCGCCAAAGTTCAAACGCATTTCTCATGAGCACACATCGAGACCTGCCCGAGTGCATCCGAGCCGACGAGGCCGGAGCGTACTTACTCGGCTAATCTCATTTGTTGACCACTGCCGATTTCCAATTGCCAACTGCCAATTTCAGTTTTGCCAGGTACGAATCAGCAATCAGC
>PSRF01000377.1 GCA_003175865.1 Blastocatellia bacterium | reverse complement strand
TCAGCAGCGTGGAGTTTCAACTTCGCGTTACAACTTACGCGGCCACGGGAGGTAAGATTACGACGGCACCGCTTGCGAGTTTCTTAAGACGAACTTAGCGAGAAACTGAAACTCCACGCTGCTGAAGCAGGTGGTATCTGGGCCGATTCCTTGTTGCTACATCTAGCGAGAAACTGAGACTCCACACTGCTAAAGCAGGTGGTATCTAATTGAGCTTAATTATCCTCAGTCGTGTTTAATCTCACAAAAAACTAGCACGAAATTGTTTTCATGAGCTAAGATGACTCCTGCCGGAGTTGTTCCGTCAATCGGCATCCCGACGGGCTTAAAGTTCAGGCCCAATTTGTCGAAAAATTAATTTGGTAAAGCCCCTAACTCCTCGACCTGGTCGAGAAGTTCCACTTCCGACGTTTGCCTCTCAGGTGTAACGACATGAAAAAGATCTTTCTTCCTGGTCTGATTGCCTTCGCGATCCTATTTCTCCTGGTTCCCTTCGCTTCAGCATCCCAAGAGAATCTCCCGGAGCTTATAAAGCGAGTAAAGCCCGCAGTTGTTTCCATTGTCACATATGACACGAGTGGGGAACCCTTGATGACGGGCAGTGGCTTCTTTGTCAGGCCCGGACAAGTCGTAACCAACGTTCATGTGCTTCGTGGTGCTACTCGGGCGGAAATCAAGACACTCGACGGCAAAGGTAGGGTTTATCGAGTGGCGGGAGTGCTCGATGTCGACGAAGAAGGCGATCTCGCATTAATGAGCATTGATATGCCAGTTTCGGATCGTCCCCGGTCAACCGAGTTGGCAACTAACCTGCCTGACGAGGGCGAATCGATCTTTGTTATCGGCAATCCTCTGAAACTCGAAGGTTCCGTCAGTGATGGAATCGTCTCTGCCGTACGTGAGGTGCCAAATGTCGGAAACGTGATTCAAATCACGGCGCCAATTTCACACGGCAACAGCGGCAGCCCAGTTTTCAATCTGCACGGTGAAGTGCTCGGTGTTGTAACTGTCAAAGTTACTAACGGACAGAACATCAACCTGGCGATTGCAGCACAGCGTGTCAGCAAGCTTCACGGTGAACAGGTTCATCCTTTGACGGATTTGAATAGCAAACCGAAGAGTGACATCGGTGAGTCGCTGTATCGAACGGGTCTTGAATCATTGTGGCTGGGAAACTACGACAACGCAGTTGGATACTTTGAGAACGCGGTAAACAAAAATCCAAGGCGGGCTGAAGCCTGGGCACAGGTGGGTTACTGCAAAGTCAAACAGGGCAAAAACCAGGAAGCAATAAGGGCTTACCAGCAGGCGCTGCAGCTCAAGCCTGAGTCAGCCGAAATTCACAACAAACTTGGCGACGCTTTTTACTATGCCGGCCGTTTGCAAGAGGCGATTGAGTCCTATACGGAGGCTGTGACTCTCAAACCAGATTTCGCCGAGGCCTATTACAACCTTGCCGTCGCTTACTCGGAGAGTGGTAATCCGAGCATGGCCGCGACGGAGGCACGCACGCTTCAGCGACTCGATGGAAAGTTGTATGAGAAGTACCTGAGGGAAACCCTGTGATTTGAGTTGGATTGTGCTGTTCTTTGTAGTTGGTACTATTTACTTCGAAGAGTCTCAACGTCAAAGTTCAAAGCACCAAGCACAAAGTACAGTTCTTATTCGGCCTGTCCGGTGAACACTCCCGTATCAACGCTGCGCGGATTTCCCAGCACAACGAACTGAATGTTTCGCATGTACTTCTGAGCCACGCGCTGAATGTCTGCAGGTGTAACTGCACTCAGCTTCTCCAGAAAGTCCACTGAGTTGCGCCATCCGCCACCAATCAATTCGTACTGCGCAAGTTCGCCCGCCTGCGCTGCGTTAGTTTCCTGCCCTAGATAGTACTGAGTCAGATACTGCGCGATGACTGACTGAATGTCGTCCGCGCCAACAGGTTCACGTTGCAACCGTGCAATCTCGTTCAACATGATGTGAACAGATTGATTAGCATCAACCGCTGTGACGTAAATACCGCCAACGTTTGCCTCCTGCGTTCGCAGGAATGCGTCGGGTGCGTAGGAAAGGTTTCGTTTGACACGCACCTCTTCAAATACGCGATCGCGCAGCAACGAACTGGCTACCCGCATAGGATAAATGTCAGGCGAGGTCAACGGTGGTGCTGCGAAGATTCCTTGAACATAGTTTGTTGGCAAGTCTCGAGGAGTAACCTCAACGGAAGACTTATTGAATACAAGCTGTTGAACTGGTTCCGACTTGTAACTGCCGCGGGGCAGTGTTCCGAAGGTTGATGCAACCAGAGTTTTTATATCAGCACTATTCACATCTCCTACCACAACCAGCAAAAGTCGCGACGTCTCCATCACTTTGTCGTGATACTTGCGCAGATCGTCGATGGACATTTTTGCGACGCTGTCTGCGGTTCCTTCAGTTCGATTGAGATACGGATGTCCGGCGTAGGCCATCTTGTCCTGAAGAAGCTGCAAATAGGAGTCAGGATTGTCTGTGTCATCCCTTAGTGAAACAACTGTGCGCTGTTGCACAAGACTGACATCTTCCTTTGTGAAGGAGGGTCGCAGCGCTACATCAGTAAACATCTGCCACGAGCGATCGAAATAACTTCGAGTGCAAGCTAGCGATAGAACAGAGTAGTCGTTGTTGGTGCTGTAACCTATCAGGGTGCCCATGCGCGAAAGTTCGTTGCGCATGCGATCACGCGGGAAATTAGCAGACGCTTCAGTTGAAGCGTTGAGCATCAGCGCCTCGATGCCTGCATTCTCGGCAGTAATATTTTTGGAGCCGCCACGAATGAACAAACCGGCCGCCACCGTTAAACTGCCTTCTCGTTTTTTAACTAGAACTTTAAGACCGTTGACGTCGAACTCACTGACAAGTGCAGCTTGTTTTGCGACCACGCTCTGAACTGTTTGTTGTTCGGGAGCAGCAGAACCTTTTCCTTGTTGATTTGCGGGAGCCGTCTGACTGCCTACCAGCACAAACACCGCAGTTAACAAGAGTGAAAGACTAAAGCGAACCGCGCGCCGCATCGAAAATCGCTCTACATTTAATTGCATATTTCTGTTGCTCTTCATTGACCCATCAATTCTTCTGGTTGAATTTTAATCTTGGTTTGCGCTTCGCTCGACAATAGCGCTAGCCCAACGTGCGGTTTCCCTTGAATGTAGGTGGTGATGTACCGGCTGATGTCTGCGCGCGACGTTGCATGGAGACGTGGCAGGTACCCGCGGAAATAGTCGAGCCCGGTCGAAGCCCACCAGAAGCTTAGAGTGTGTGTGTAGTCGCTCAGTTTCTCACGAGAGTAGAGATCGTCAGCTTCTAAAAGTGCTTTCGCGCTCTCGAGTTGATCGTCTGTGTAGTAGTCCTTGTCATTGAAATGCGACACCTCATCGTAAATGGCCTTGACCGCAGCGTGTGCCTTCTCAGGAGTTGTCTGCGCGATGATGGAGATCGGGCCAACGTTACGCTGCGTGTAGTACCCAATGCTCACACCTGTTACCAAACCCGTATCTACGAGGTTTCGCTGAAACCGTGAATTTGGTTGCGTCAGGATAAATGAGAAAACGTCAGCAGCATAAGTAGCTGGGTTATCTTTACCAATCGACGGACCATGCCAGCCGATGTTGATGATTACATTTTGGACAGGTTTTGTGATCACCGCGCCTTCGCTCTTTGGAAGCGGAGGGTGTTCGACCAAAGGGAACTCAACAAACGGATCTTTTTCGCGTTTGGCCCAGTCACCATAAAACTCCTGGGCCATCTTGAATACTTCGGTAGGATTCACATCCCCGGTCAGAACGAGCGCCGAGTTGTTTGGCACGTAGTAACGCTGCTGAATCAACCTCATCATCGCTGTTGTCGCAGTTGAAACTGTTTGCCTGTTACCGAGCGGATTCTTGCGACTTGGATATTTGTAGAACAGGCGATTGTTCATCTCGACGCTCAGGTAATAAAACGGATTCGATTCATTGCGATCGATTTCGCCAATCACAACCTCGCGTTCACGGGAAAATTCACCTTCCTCGAATAACGGATATCGAGCCGCGTCTTTCATAAACTGCATAGCCGTACGCAGGTTTGGACTGGTAGTTGTGAAGTAGTAATTAACAACCTCTTCGCGTGTGCTGCCGTTGTAAGCAATACCCATCTGCCCAATCTGACGTAGATAGTCTTCGGCATTTGCGACCGCCCGGTTCTGCTTGAAGAACATATGCTCGTACAGGTGCGAAAGACCATTCAGCTCAGGCGGTTCAGTGTACGAGCCGTTTTTAACTGCCAGTTCTATCGTGACAAGCGGGATCGAGTGATCTTCCAGTACGATGATCTCAAGACCATTTGGCAGAATTGTGCTTACGAGGTTCTTCTCTGGAATTCGCGACGCAGTCGGCGGGGCACTCTGGCGTGCCGCCTGGGGGACCTGTTGCGAACTTGCGAAACTAACTGAAGGCGTGAGAAGACAAATGAAAAGTAAAAGGACTAGAAAACTTCTTTTCACTGAATACTCCATCTTTAAATAATTCCACGGCCTTATGCCGTGGTTCTTCACATTCCTTGCTACTCAAATCTCGCGGCGCCTGACGAGACGCCAAAAACTTTCCGGGTAGCAATGAACATGATCCTCCACGGCAAAAGACCGTGGTATCCGCTTTAGCGAATGTCCGTCGGGCAACAACGTATCTTTGAAACTGCCGGAACAGACCTAACGACCAAAGTTTATCGGACATTCGATGTCCGACGGGGGCCAAATAGATGTCAACCAGCGTAGGATTCGTCCTGCTCTATCTTCGATAACACCCAGTCAAACTCTCCCGAGGTTATCTTGCCGCCACAGAATTCACAAATGCCGGTCGCACTCACTTTGAGAGGTGCCCCACAGTTGGGACAATTGAGTTCTGTTTGGACAGGGCCCGGTTTCGCGTTCCGATTGCGAATGAACGTCCAATATTCACTCCACTGACGGAGATTTCGATTGGATCCTGATACGATGTTGCCGGAACTATTTACGGTGTAATCGTACCCTTGAGCCCAGATCCGCAGAGTGATTGCCTGGTAAAAAGCGTCTTCCTGCAACTTCACTGGCTGCATTGCTGTAACGGCGCATTGATCTACGATATTTCGTAAACCCTGTCTCCGGTACGCGTCGATCCAGTATTGGTGCATCTGGAAGATATTGTCAGTTTCATGTGGACGTGCTCTTTCCCAGTTCATCGACGACCAAGCCGCTTGTAATTCGTCGAAGATCATCTTGGCGCGTGCCTGGAAGTCGGCCCAGGAGAAGGATGGATTGTTCGCTTCAAACTCAGCCCGTAATTGCGCAAAGTTCGGTTGGATAATGTTCGGATAATCTGTCCCAACTTCCTCAACATCAGACGTCAGCAGCGGGCCACGACCTTCGCTATCAATCAACTGCACACTGCGCACAAACCACTGAAATTCTCCGCTGTCGATCTTTGTTCCGCAGAAAGTACAAGCTCCAACCGAGTCATGTTGTAGTGGTGCTCCACAGCGGGGACAGTGCAACGCTGTCGCTGTTGCAGGAGGAGGCGAGAGCAGATCACGTTTACGTTCGAGTTGCCAGTATTCGCGAACGTAGTAACTCGATTCCGTCGGGGTTGCACCATTGCCTTTTGTGACTTCTGTGTAGTTCGCTTCGAAGTTCAGTCCGACTCTGACCACTGGGGTGTCGAGTCCCTCAACACTCGTAACTTGCATCGAGCCAACGATGATTCCTTTAACCTCAGTAAGACCTGGAGCGTTTCGTTGTAGCAACGACTTTCGAGCGTCATCACTCAAGTACGGAGAAAACAGATCGAGTGCGGCCGAACCGTGTCCTCGAGCTTCGTGTGCCTTGCCGTAAAGTGCGTAACAGAAGTCAGTAAATACTATTTCGGAGAAGTTTGGATCGAATTTGCGCAGTTGATTGAACTTGCCTGCGATCATCTGCGGAGCATCGGCAACCCGCGCTGCGAAAGCCTGTGACGCAGCTGCCATGGAAGAGAAGCCACTCGAAACACGCTTCCGGCTGCGCGAGAAGAAGAACACAACACCAGCAATCACCACGATGTCGAGTGGTATACCAACAGCAGGGTATTCAATGGTGAGATAAACAAGAAAACGTATTGCCTGAAATATCAACCAAACAATTGCTCCGCCATCGCCACTCCCTCCTCCTCCCCCATGACTTCCGCCGCCACTGCTGCGACTCCCGCCGCTGTAAGAATGACCACCGCCGACACGTGCCAAGGCCTCGACGCTGAGAATCAGGCACAACGCGACTGCAATGACAACGAACAGAAGTCGGATATACCTGTTAATGGCGGATCGTTTCATTTGAGTTCGAAGCGCGGCATGTCGGGCAGTTCGTTTGGATTCTCTCCCGTTGCGGGAAGATGGGTCGCCAGTAACTTGCCGAAGTCTATTATTACGTTTTGGAATTGTTGAGGTTCCGGTTTCTGCCCCGCATTGCGCAGTTCAAACAATGCGTGGTTCCATTCCTGCGATGGTACTTTTTTGAGCACTCCCCGATCTGCGATGACCTCTAATTGCCTTTCCAACAGCGATAAATAAACGATCACACCAACCTCAGCATTCGTGTTGGCGATGCCAGCTTCGTAAAACATTGCGGCAGCGCCCGAGCGTGCCACACGTTTCCGATACTTCTCAGATGAGAATAGTCGACGCAGTAAATTAGTGCGCGACGAAATTAAGGCTCCAGCAGCGAAAGCGACCGCGACGTCGAGCGGGATCCAGATCTCATTGAAGTCATATGGAGAGAAGAGAACGAGCAACAAGATCAAAAATGCGACAAGAAAACCAAAGAGATAATCGGCATGGGCGTAAGAGGCCGAACGAGCGCGAACAACGATTACGAGTTCAGCGTCGGTGTTTTGTTCGATTTCCTTGACGCACTCTGCAAGAGAATCGCAGGCCGTCTGGTCAAAACGGGATCGCTTCATCGAGGGAACAGTGGACGGTCAGTGGTGTCGCTGCAGGAATCTTCAAGCGTAACTATCTTGACATGAGGAGTGATGAGTTGTCAGCAAAGAATGTCCGTTGTCCGATAAGCTTTAGCTTGTCGAGGCGTTGAAATGATTACACGGAAAAATTGATCAATGGCAAATGACCAATGATCAATGGATCTTTGTCAGCCCCAGTTGAAGGTAACTAAGTCACACGACAAGCTAAAGCTTATCGGACATTCACTTTCTGGCGACGAGCACGCGCGCTCTCTGCCGGAGTGCCGAACGATACGCAGCGGCGTCGGCGCCAACAGCATTTGAAAGCCAGATGATCCGCGGAGTTCCATTCGCTGTAGTCTCACCGGTCAACAACATGGAGTAGGTTCGTCGATCGTTGGGTACGAACAAAACCAACTGCCGTCGGTGTCCTTCTCTCGTCTCTCTTCCACTAAAAATTACCTCCGGATAGCCGTCCTCATCGGCGTCCACCAGTTCACTCGTCCAGTTAGCACGCTGCCATCCCTGAAAATCGAGCGATCCGCGCATCGTGAGGCGGAACTTCCGACCTCGTCGCTGCAATAGTATGAAGTTGGTTTTTGCTTTATCACGAGAAGTTTCAATTGCGGTGATTGCCGTTCCAGAATCTGTATCGATTATCTCAACGTTACTCACCGTTCCCTTTGCCAATCCTGCCGCAATCTTCTTAGCTTGATCCAGAGTCAAACGTTCGACAGCCACAGGTCTTGGTGTAACCGACGCCGTTGGTTGATTAACGATCAATGGGGATCTGTACGCGACGGGAGTCATTTGAGCAGGCTGAGTATTCAGTGAAGCGGTCGCTGCCTGGTCCATTTTCGCGACGGTCGCACTTTCGCCTGTGTACCCCCAGGCCAACAATGCGCCGAACATAACGACCAAACACAATGGGGCACCTACTCGAAAGATCAGACCGTGGGCCGGACGCAGTGAAGCAACAGTCGATGACAATGGCTCAATCTCAGGGAGGGTTTTTTCCGGACGCAAGAGACTTCGTTCCAACTGGTGTTTTGCTATCGCGGCCGTGCGAGGTCGATCATCCGGACGTTTTGCGAGCAATGCGTGAATAGCGACAGCAAGTGGACGGGGAATGTCTGGTCGAAGCTTTGGCAACGGCGGCGGAGGTGCTGTTGCTTGCTTCACGAGCAAGGCTGACTGCAACGGATCCATAAATGGCGGATGTCCACACAACATCTCGTACAACAGCACGCCCAGGCTGTAGAGATCACTTCGTGCACCGACTCGGTGGCCCAAGCATTGTTCCGGTGACATGTAACGTGGCGTGCCAACAATCTGACCTGAACCTGTACTCGCGTGAGTGGCAGTAACTTCTGATGACGAAGCGAGCACTTTTGCGACGCCGAAATCGAGCACACAAACACCGCGGTGGCTCAACATAATGTTTGAAGGTTTCAGATCGCGATGAACAATTCCGATGCGATGCGCCTCTTCGAGTACGTCACAAATCTGAGTTGCAATTTGAACTGCTCGCTCCGCCGAAAACCGACCTTCGCGAGCGATTGTCTCCGATAACGTTTCACCTTCCACAAACTCCATGACAATGAAGTGTCGCCCGTCAGGAAGATTGCCCGCGTCGAAAATCATAGCAGCGTGTGGATGTCGTAATCTCGCCATCGTGCGTGCTTCGCGCAGGAAGCGGTCGGCGACATCGCGGTCACCTGCAAACTCCGACTTGATGATCTTTACTGCGACTTTGCGGTCCAATCCAAGGTGGGTAGCACGATATACCGTTCCCATCCCACCCGTGCCGATCCTCTCTTCGATTCTGAATCTACCGGCGATGAATTGAGGGACATCCATGTTGACCTCTTTCGGGCTAAAGGTCGCTCGGAGTTGCAAACCGGTACGAGGAGAAAGCTGCGTCCGTGCGGTAACTACTTTGGACTTGTTTGATTGTTCGGGGAAGAGTCCGGAAATCCGGCTCGACGCGGCTTAGTGTAGCACCAATAGGAAACGCTAGGAATAGGCTGACGCGGGTTGTTGGCCTACGGCTGTTCTGCCAGCCCAGGGTGTTGGGACCCTGCGACATTCGGAATCCAAAAAACCTGACCGTTAACTTCGACGCTTCGTAGACCGTGCTTCGGTAGGTCCTTTTCCTTGAGCCCAAGAAAAGTGAAATGAGGTAAGTCACTAAGTACTGTCTGAAACCAGCCGTGTTTCTGCATTATTTCTCGAATTCGCGGGTTTTCAAATTCATTAACATCAAAAGCGAGCATGGCAATGTGCTGCGAAGCACCTGGCGCAGCGATTGAATAAAGGATCGACTTCGAAAGATCTTTGCTGAAATAAATACCCTGTTTCTCAAGTTCGAGCACTTCGGCAACCTGCTCGAGCAAGGGTAGAACACGCAATCGATTTACTTGTTCGCTGGTTAGTCGTCCCTGGGCCAACCAGTAGTCGAGTGCCGGCTGAAATCGAGAGTTCCAGAGACGGACACTCTCTTCGTAGTTTCGTCGTGCTGCTTCTGCTCCGTCGCGAGGTGTTATGTCGAGTCCTTCTTTCTGTGCCTCTTCACGCGCTTTGAGTAACTGTTTCATCGCTTCGGGTTGGAGTTCGACCTCGTCGGAGCCCCACAGCTCCATACTCACACCAGCTTGATTTTGGAACTTCTTCACCTGATCCTCGGTTGTAAAGATACAAAGTGGCGGGGGCAAAACCTTTTTGCTGGCGACAAAGATGGCGCCATATTCTTCAAGGATTCTCTGTGCAACGTGATCTGAATGAGGACAAATATCTTCGATTTTAGTCTTGCGTTTCTTTAGTGACTTCTCTAATGCCTGGTAGAAAGGAACGGCGTCTTTGCCGTCTTTCAATGCGATGATTGTGTTCATTTGTTCAGCGGGGACCTTTGCGCGGGCCGACTCGGAACCTAAGATTGTGATCAACGTGGCACCGAGAAGTAGAAATAGCAGAACTGATTTTGGGTGTTGCGAGACCGGGTTAGAACGCTGAGTCGGAGGTAAGTCTAAAGGCGCACCGTCGTCCATGCAAAGCTTGTCAGTCGAAACACGCAAGAGATCTTTTCCGACCCCACCCAACGCGATGATAGTGGCGACAGATCGAGTGGGTCAACCGGAGGTTTCAGAACATCCCCCGATTACAGCGATTAAGCCGAATCATTGATTTACTTTAGTACCTTTGTTGGATCTACTTAATCTGACCAATCTGTGCATTAAAATGAGGGTCCAGGTTTGACAATGTCGAAACTACAGCTATTACGCGATGTGCTCGCGACCTATGAAAGACATGGCTGGCGATTAAGAGGGGTGTTGTTAACAACGGAGACGCGGAAGGAAGTCGGGGCTGGCTTACTTGACTACGAGATAAAGGAGTCAGCTGTCGACGCGCTATGGTTTTCACGACCATCTCACCACAACCGTGAAGCGTGGGAACTGAGACTACTAGCGGAAACGCAGTATGCGTTGTTCGAAACGTTCGAAGCGGAGGAAACGGAAGAGCGGCGCGCAGACGTTATGCTGGAAATGGAGGCTCGGTTACGGGAGTACGCGAATCGTGACTAGGCTTTTCCCATCTTCACAGGGATTTCCAGTTTCTGATCTCCGCGCATCACCACTAATTTCATGGTGCTATAGGGAAGAGCACGGCGCACTCGCATCAAAAACTCTTGTCTTGTTCGAATCGGAACGCCGCCAAACTCGATAACAACATCGCCTTCCTTGACACCCGCGAGATCTGCTGGTCGACTATTTAGGATGGAGTTTAGTTTGACGCCGTAGAGTTTAGAATTTGGAATCTGCACTCGCTCCGAATCGCCGTCTTCGTATCCAAACTGGCCTTTGCCTTCGGGTCGTTTATCAAAGGCGCGTTGAAGCCGTTTCGATTCATCCTCGGATATTGTTGTCAATTTGGTAGTTTTAGTTTCCCCGTCACGGATGTAAACGACGTCCACCGTTTTTCCAACCGGAGTGTTCTTCAGTAGATCCATCATCTGATCATCTTCGGTAACGGTTTGCCCGTCGAAGGTCGTTATGATGTCACCGCCAACGAGTCCTGCTTTATCGGCTGGCCCATCAGGGATATTAATTGCTTCAAACGTGACACCACCATCAGTCGTATCGAAATCTTCGGTGCCGACCCACGACCTCGCCACCGGTGCTCTGAATTCAACGGGCGCTACGTGTCTTAACGGCGTGATTACCGCGGTAAACGCGGCGGCACAAACGAAAAACACAAGCAGACCAACAAAGATCCAAGTCATTCCTGACATGCGACGAGGTTTCTTCGGCACTGGGACGGACCGCGCATAAGCAGCCGGAACATTCCCGCCGAACCGTACGGTTTCGTTGTACTCCGCTAGACCCTCGCCCAGTCTGAATCCGCAGTTCCTACAGAAGCGCAGTTCAGCGGGCATTGGAGAATGGCAGTTTGAACAGGTCGTCACATTCGGTTTGCTGTTCATTGGCGGCGCATGCGGTTCAGGATTTTGTGACATAGGAGACCTACCATTGTTGACGTTTGTCGAAGGATACACGACATTCTCTATACGCCAAACGATCTAACTCAGTTGCAATTAACGTGGTTGGCATGATGAAGTGGGGTTCGGTGGCACGGTAGGTGCTCGTATAAAGCTGCAATCTAACCTTTTCGCAATGTTTTGAAACATCAGGCGAACTCTGCATTCTCGGAGGGCAATGTGGAAGTTACAAAAGCATTGGCGGCGTTGCAGCCGCTTTATGGCAAGAACAACATCGAAATCATAACCATCGATGGAAATCGAATCAGGGGAACCGTTCGAAGCCTACGGACAACACAAGCACTTACCACACCCAGCGTTAAGATGGAGTGTGCCAACGGCGAGATCGTTAAGATTCCGTTTCCCTCAATCTCTGAAATCAAAGATCACAATTGAAGCGGTCCTTTGTACTTTGTACTTCGTGCTTTGTACTTTACCGCCGCTTGAACGTTTACTTGGAGCGTTACAAGGTACCTCTATGAAACAGTCGTTGGTGTCAAGAGAAGAAAAAACAGACTTCTACTGTGACGCCAAGGCGCCGTAAGCGAAATAGTTAACTGATTGTTCTTTGACATGAGACTGTTAGTTTAGTTCACCGTGGTTAGCGGTCCTCAACTGATCAAGGCAGCAAGCCACGACCAATCATCTATGCGGTCATCCTCCATGAGGTTTGCTCCGCACTCTGCTGCCTGGCCGAGAACGAGCTACTTGAGTAACGCGGAGCGCGTACCCCGACGTCCTCACTTCCGCGATAACTTCGTTCGTCCGTCCCGCAACAGAGGCCGGCAGCCCAATCAAAGTTCAGTCATGGTGTACTAGTACTTTGCCGGGCATGCCGAGCTGCG
>PSRF01000296.1 GCA_003175865.1 Blastocatellia bacterium | reverse complement strand
CTCGAACGAAAACTAAAAGGCTTCATCTTTAAACGCCGCGCTTTCCGGGTGGAAGCCCAATCTCCAAAGCCCAGTTCTCGATAAAAGACTGACGTCCAGATGGACCATCCGGCGGACGCATCTGCGCCTGACGGTTCAGCCGTTTAATAAGTGGAAAAAGTGCGACACCTATGAGCACGCCGCCCCCGCGTCTAACGCAAACTTGTCTACTTTTCGTCGTCCTTTTTATGAGTTCGCTGTCGATTAATGCGCAAGACACCGTGACTGGTGGTTTCAAGGGAATTGTTAGGCACAGTCAAACGGGTGCGGCCATAAAGGGAGCAGTGATCGAGATTATCAATCAGCAAACGCTGGTTACCTCCAGAGTCATTACCGACTATCAAGGTCGTTTCTACCAGGGCTTACTGTTGCCTGGTGTTTACTTGATTCGCGTTTCGATGCCGGGCTTTGTGACGAAGGAGGTCAATCAAAGGCTCCGAATTACGTACACAGGGCAGGTAATTCCTGTTCCGGTCGATCTGGATCCTGCCCCAGCTGCGACGACCACAGCGCCGCCGCCAGCAGCGACGGTGCCAATTGAAGACACTGATATTCGCGCAAGCGTAGTTACGACAGATGGTCGTCGGAGCGGTTCGTTTAGTGAGGACGAAGTTGTGTCGCTACCCGTCGGGGCGATCACTGTCACGCGAACATTCGACGAACTAGCATTGTTGTTACCTGGTGTTGCTGCACCTCCACAAACTTTGGGAAGTGTGAGTGGGCCAGGAGTTGGTGCCGGTGTCGGTTCTGCAGGTCAGTTTGCGGTGAACGGTCTGCGTTCACGAGCAAATAACTTCACGGTTGATGGATCAGATAACAACGACGAAGACATTGGCGTTAGACGACAGGGGTTTGTCGCTCTGGTCCCCCAACCGCTCGAGTCGATTCAAGAGTATCAAGTCATAACTTTGGTTGCGCCGGCGCAGTTTGGTCGGAATCTTGGTGCGCAAGTGAACGCAGTCTCGAAATCAGGTTCGAGCAAAACGCATGGAGCTGTCTATGGCCGATTCAACTCCAGCCAGTTAAATGCGAAGGACTTTTTTGACTCGACTGAGGGAAATCAAACATTTTCACTTACAACGACGACAGGTCAACCGGTGTTGCTGAATGGGCAACCTCTGGTAGTGACGAACGCAAGTGGTAACAAAGACTCTTTTACTTTCGGCGAGGGAGGGTTGGTCATTGGTGGTCCAACCGGGCTCAAGAACATCTTCTACTTTGGCGCACTGGAAGTCTCGAAGATCAATGCTTCGAAAGAAGAGCAGTTTGCAGTACCTACAATTGAACAGCGCGGAGGTTTTAATACGGGTGCGTCGGGTTTTTTTCGTGATCCATTCACCGGAGCTAACGCTTTTTCCATTCCCGGTACGCGCGGCGGGTCGGCCATCTTCAATTTGTACCCATTCCCAAACAACCCCAATGGAATTTACGGACCAAATACTTTTACACAGACTTTGCCGGCCAGTGGACGAAGTGTGGTCGCTTCGGCGAAGGTCGATGCGCACTTCAAACTTCGTGGACGTCAGCAATCTGCGATTGAACGCTACAACTTCACTGACGACTTTCGTGAAATTCCCGCAACCGGCGGGGCAATCTTTTCAACGCTACGTGCAAGAGTTCAAACACACAATTCTTCCTTTTTCCTGAACAGCGAACTTAGTTCGCCCAACTCAACTGACCGCGTGTTCAATCAAGTTCGGTTTTCTTTCGGTCGCACTCGACTCAATTTTGAAGACATTCCCGATCGACAGTTCTTGATTCCAAGTGATCAGTTTCCGACAACTCCGTTTCTACTAAATGCGCCGCTGCGGTTCAACGTCACTCAACCCGTGGCTGCTGGTCAACCTAATCAGGGACCCGTGCGTTTGATAAGCCCAATCTCCATTGCCGGCATCCCATCTACGACCACGGTTGAGCAGGAACTGGGAGCGATTGGTGCAGTGTCAATGGCAGGCTTCAGCCCGCTTGGTGTCGACGTATACAACTTTCCGCAGCGGCGAGTAAACAATACGTATCAACTCGCGGATGAAGTCACATGGAGCAAAGGCAATCATGCTTTTGCATTCGGAGCTGATCTGCGACGCAGTGAGCTCGACAGCGACTTGCCTCGCAACTCTCGACCCCTCGTGACATTCAACAGCTCGCCACGCCTTATTCTGAACAATGGAGTTCTGCGACTCCCGACATCCACAGATCCGAATCCCATAGTCAGAGCCGAGGACCTGGCAGCATTCGGAGCAGCAAATAATTTCTTGCTGACTCTGGACACCGCCACTGCGAACGACACGACCAACTTACGTTTCAACCAACTTAACTTTTATGGGCAAGATTCGTGGCGCATTAATTCTCGTTTGAACATTCATGTCGGTCTGCGTTACGAATACAACACGCCGGTCAGTGAAGCGAACCAAAGGATTGAAAACACATTTAATGATCCCGCGCTAGCACTTGCGCCAGGGTTACGATCGTTCATTGGTGGTAGAACTCGGATCTATGATCCCGATCGAAATAACTTTGCACCGAGGTTTGGAATTGCCGCGACGTTGAAGCCATTTGGACCAGAGCGGCTCACCATTCTTCGTGCTGGCTACGGCATCTTCTATGACCAGATACTCGGGGCTGTTGCGAGTCAATCCCGAAATGTCTACCCCACTTTCCTCACCACGAACTTCGGTGGGCTCAGAGCGTCGAGTACTCCCGTCACGTTGTCCATGACAAATCCGGCGCGAACGTTTATCGCCGCTGCGCCAAACACATTTGTACCGATCCAACTGCCGAATACGCTTAACACTTACAATCCGGCGATTTCTCTCAGCACTCTGATCGGAGTTTTGAACACGAACTTTCCAAGTGCTTTAGGCGCGACGATTCCGCAACGTCACATGGAAATGCCGATGTCGCAACATTACGGCTTCACGGTTGAACAAATCGTGAATCGCTCGCTCGTGTTGTCGATTGGCTACGTTGGAACGCAGGGTAGACACTTGCTCAGGTTCACGACTCCAAACCAGGGACCGAGTTCGACCATCGCGCCAGTGAGTTTTAGTGCTTTTCAGTTAAACCTGGTGCAGGGATCTTTTCAGGTTCCCGAGATCGACGGGATGGTGAGATCTCCGAATCGTTTAGTTGCTGGTGTGGGTACGATTTATCAATTCGAAACATCCGCCAACTCCCATTACAACTCGCTCCAACTTGAAGCTCGCGCGCGTCTACACCGTCAGCTTACTTTCCGAACATCGTATACGCTCTCAAGTACCGTTGATGATGTTTCAGATGTGTTTGATCTGGCGGGTGCCTTTGTTTTACCGCAGAACAGTTTGACGTTTGCAGGTGAGCGTGGACCAGCCAACTTTGATGTGCGACATAGATTCACATACGCAGTGATCTATGAAGTGCCGCAACCAAAAAACAAATCAGCACTTGTCAACATTTTCACCAAGGGAGTTCAGCTAGCTAGTACCGGGTCGTTTGCAACGGGCCAACCATTCACTGTGAATAGCTCAATCGATGTAAACCTCGATGGAAACACGACTGACCGTATAAATACTACGCAAGGTCTGGTTCAGACTGGAAATCGTCAACAACCGCTGGTCTTAACAACTAATCCGCTCAACCTACTTGCGCCATTTGGCCAGGATGGCAGCATTGGTCGCAATACTTTTCGGGCTGGAAGTGTCCTGGAACTGGATCTAGCAGCATTCAAGGACATATCTTTAGCAAAAAACACACTACGTTTTAGAGTGGAGATCTTCAACGTGACCAACCGAGCGAATTTCGGCATCCCAGTTCGGATTCTGGAAGCTCCAGGGTTTGGTCAAGCTACTAACACAATCACGCCAGGGCGTCGTATTGAGTTTGGTCTGAAGTATTCCTTTTAGGACATTTTTTCTGTCGCCTTAGCCGCATTGAGGGTCCTCCGATGTTCCGAACAATTCAAGTTAAACGGATCCGACGAACAATCAGCAGGGGCACGATACTCCTTCTGATGCTCCTCATTGGTACGGTCCAGTTTTGGAAAACGTCCGCTGACAAATTGGTTAACGGAATCGAACCCTTGGCGTTTACTTCGTCCATTCAAGGCACTATCACCACAAGCGTCGGCAATGTGCTACCAAACGTACGAATGAACTTGACAGGCACCCAGTCGAGTTCCGCGCTCAGCCTTGCAAATGGCAGTTATACATTCCAATCGCTACCGGTCGGAGGCAGTTACACAGTGACTCCAGCCAATTACAACTACGCCTTTAATCCAGCCAATCGATCGTATCCAAATTTGACATCGTCACAAATCGGAGCCGACTTCACGGCAGTAACACTGCTAAACGATAACCTCGCGAACGCCATTAATCTCACCGGTAGTTTAGGGACTGTGTATTACGGTGCAAATTATGGAGGAACCAAAGAATGCACTGAAGCCCCTCACGCGGGTAATCCAGCTACTGCGTCAGTTTGGTATCGCTGGACGGCGCCAGTGAGTGGAACCATTTTCGTTAGCACGCAGGGAAGCAGCATTGACACTGTGCTTGATGTTTACCAGGGCAGTAGCTTGAACGTGTGTAGTTTGCCGACAGCGATTGCAAGCAACGACGATATCGGAGGTTTCGATACAACGAGTAGACTCTCGTTTGTCGCCACTGCCAATTCAGTTTACTACATTGCAGTCGATAGCAAGTTTGGCACTGGTCCTTTCAACCTGACGATTGACACAGGCGTGACCATTAGCGGAAAAGCCCAGAACGTCAATGGCAGAGGTTTACAAGGTATAACGATCGGAATCGATGGCGATCGTGTCGCCCAGGTTACGACGAATGCCAGCGGAGCGTATTCGTTCACCGTTCCGCGCGGTGGGACTTACACCATTACTCCATCAGATGTGTCGGTGGCATTGTGGACTCCTGACCAGGCAACATTCAATAATCTTCAGAACGATGCTCCAAATACTAACTTCACAGCGACCACGCCAACACCGAGCATCACCGGCGAATTGAAGAATCTCACCCAAGGCACTTCCGGGATCACCGTCACGGTTGGAGGCTCGGGGATTACTTCAAAGCCGTGCAGCATCGCTACTAATGCGGGAGTTACTACCTATACTTGCAGCAATCTAAACATACGCGGCGATTATCAGGTGACACCCTCGAGCACTACCTATGTTTTTACTCCCACCCTTCAAGTTTTCAATGACCTGCAAGGCGATATTTTCCAGGGCGCCGGCAGCGACTTTACAGGGAGTGCGGCTCCGCTGGTGACTACAGTTGCTGCTTCCTCTATCACAAGTGCCACCGCGACGTTGAATGGAACCGTGAATCCGCGTGGGGTCTCCACAAACGCACAGTTCATCTGGAGTACAAGTCCAACGTTCATTACCTTCAACACGACGCCTCTTCAGAGTGTGGGGTCAGGTACCATTGCGGTTTCGTACAGTGCAAATCTCACGGGTCTGTCTCCTGGGACGACTTATTATTTCTATGCGTCTGCAACGAATGGCGCTGTGTCTGCCACAGGTACGACATTGAATTTTACGACGATACCCCAGACAACAATTCAGACTAATCCGGCCGGTCTTAAAGTTTCGATTGACAACGGCCCGCTGGTGACTGCGCCGCAGGTTCAGCCTTGGACTCCTGGGAGTCAACACACCATTGCGACAACATCACCACAAGCGGGAGCCGTCGGAACGCAATACGTGTTTGCTAATTGGAGCGACAGCGGAGCTATTTCTCACATGGTGACGGCGCCGAGTTCCAACACAACTTACACGGCGAACTTCACCACGCAATATATGTTAACGATGAATGCGGGCAGCAACGGCAGTGTTGGACCAGCGAGTGGTTTCTTCAACAGCGGCCAGAGCGTTCAGATAACTGGAACGCCGAACGGTGGATTTGTGTTTGGTAGCTGGACAGGTACCGGCACAGGTTCGTTCACCGGCAGTACGAATCCCGCAACTGTCACGATGAATGGACCGATCACGGAAACGGCAAGCTTTACTCAGAACAATGTTCAACTGACGATCCAAACGAATCCTGCAGGCCGAACTATATCGATTGATGGAGGCGCGGCACTGGTAGCGCCGCAGACAATTATGAGACAGGCGGGATCGTCAGTAACCATTGCGACGACTTCGCCACAAGCTGGTGCGGCGGGAACGCAATACGTGTTTGCTAATTGGAGCGATAGTGGAGGTATCTCTCACAGTGTAACTGTCCCGGCAACAGCGACGACATACACCGCAAACTTCACAACGCAATACCAACTGACGATGAGTGCGGGTGCCGGTGGAACTGTTGCGCCGGCGACTGGATTCTTCAACAGCGGGCAAAGTGTACAAATTATGGCGACGCCTAATGCTGGTTTTACTTTCAATGGATGGGGGGGCACGGGCACTGGTTCAGTCACGGGCGCTACGAATCCGGCAACTGTGACAATGAATGGACCAATTACTGAGACGGCCAGCTTCACACAGAACCCAGCCACGATTGCATTGAGTTCTGCAACTTACAGCGTGAATGAAGGCGCTGGCAATTTGACCGTTACAGTGATTCGCAGCGGCAACACTACAGGCGTGTCCAGCGTTGACTACAAAACGTCAGACACGGATACGTTCACGGTCGGATGTAGCGACACGGTCAATAATCAGGGAGCTGCTTATGGCCGGTGCGATTACGCAACGAGTCTCGACACGTTGACATTTGGCCTTGGTGAGACGATGAAGCAGTTCCAGATCCCAATCATCAACGACTCAATCCATGAAACTGATGAAACGTTCACAGTGTCGCTGAGTAATGCGAGTGGCGCTACCCTGGGTTCACCTTCCTCAGCGACAATCACAATCGTGGATGACGACACGGGAAATACACCGAATCCGATCTTCACGACGTCGTTCTTCGTGCGTCAGCACTATCTCGATTTCCTGTCACGCGAGCCGGAGCCGGGCGAGCCGTGGTCTGCAGTCTTGAATGGCTGTTCGGACGTTAACAACAATCCAGCTTGCGATCGAATAACGGTTTCGGGAGACTTTTTTGGTTCACCGGAATTTCAGTTGAAAGGCTACTTCGTCTACCGGTTCTACAAGCTGGCGTTCAATCGTCTACCGACCTATCTCGAGATCGTGACCGACATGCGCGCTGTCACTGGGCAGACAGCGAACGAAGTGTTTCAGAAGAAAGCGGCGTACACTAATGCCTTTGTACAACGGACGGAGTTTATAAACACTTATGGATCGATGACGAACGGACAGTATGTCACAGCGTTGATGGGGCGTTATGGGCTCACGCAGATCACGACGCCTGACCCTGCGGCACCTGATGGTACAAACAAAGTGACGTTGACGATCGCGGATCTGACGAACCAACTCGGAGCGGGACCACTGACACCTGCCCAAGCCGGAACACTGACACGTGCGCAGGTACTACGAGCAATCGCCGATTCGGACCAAGTGTTCAATGCGGAATTCAATCAGGCGTTTGTAGCAATGCAATATTATGGTTATCTGCGTCGCGTGCCAGATACTGCGGGCTTCAACGCGTGGCTAACTTATTTGAATGCTCATCCGACTGACTCGCGAACGATGATCAATGGCTTTATGAATTCGAACGAGTATCGATTGCGCTTTGGTCCATTGCCGTGACGTTGTTTGTGACACGATGTCGATCTAACTTCCTACTCCTTTTCGTCACTATTGTGACAGTCGTTGGTATTCTGTCGACGAACCGAGTTTCCCACTCGCAAGTAGTTCCTTCCCTGTCGGCACCGGAGCTGATTCTCCAGGCCGGACATGCGTTCAAAATCAACTGCCTAACTTTTGGAGTCAATGACAAGATACTTGTGTCTGGGGGCGCCGATCACAAGATCATCCTCTGGGACGTAGCCACTGGACGTGAACTTCGCTCATTGTCTGGTCACACTGGTTACATAAACGCAGTGGCGATCAGCAACGATGGAACCCTGATCGCATCCGGCAGTAACGATCACTTAGTGAAACTTTGGGATCTCGCCTCAGGTCGTGAGTTAAAGACATTTC